>CAYWTG010000292.1:0-1107 GCA_964461155.1 uncultured Ruminococcus sp. | reverse complement strand
TTCGGCTCGGACGGTCTTGACGGCTGTGAGCAGGCTGTATTCGAGATAGTTTCAAACTCCGTCGACGAGGCTCGAGAGGGCTTCGGCGACGTGATAACCGTCACAGCTCACAACGACCGCTCGGTAACGGTCGAGGACCACGGACGCGGAGTGCCGCTCGGCTTTAACGAGGCCGAGGGACGCTACAACTGGGACCTTGTTTACTGCGAGCTGTATGCGGGAGGTAAATATAACAACGGCGACGACTCCGCATACGAGTATTCGCTCGGACTGAACGGACTCGGCGCGTGCGCGACTCAGTACGCGAGCGAGTACATGAACGTCCGCTCATATGACGGGCTTCACCTGTCGGAGATCGATTTCCGTCGAGGCGAGGCCGTCGGCGAGCTTCGCGTGCGCGATCTCGACCGCCGCGAACGCCGCACGGGCACCGTAACACACTGGAAGCCCGACCTTGAGGTATTCACCTCGATCGACATCCCGCGCGAGTATTACGAAGATATGCTCCGCCGTCAGGCGGCGATAAACTCCGGCATACACTTCCGCCTGCGCTGGCAGAACGAAGACGGTGAGTTCGAGGAAAAGGAATACTACTACGAAAACGGCATCGTCGACTACGTCGGAGAGCTCGCGGGAGACACCGCCGAGACGAAGACCGCGCTGTGGCATCTCGAAACAAAGGGACGCGACCGTGCCGACCTGCCCGACTACAAGCTCAAATGCGACATCGCCTTTTGTATGTCGAAGACCGTCCACGTGCTCGAATACTATCACCTGTCGAGCTATCTCGAGCACGGCGGCTCGCCCGAAAAGGCCGTGAAAAACGCGTTTACCTACGCCATCGACAAGCGTCTGAAAGCGCAGGGTAAGTATAACAAAAACGAGTCGAAGATCACATTCGCCGACGTCGAGGACTGCCTTATCCTCGTCACAAACTCGTTTTCCACGCGCACGTCCTTCGCTAACCAGACAAAGAAAGCGATAACGAACTCCTTTATCGCCGAGGCGATGACGAAGCGAATAAAGGAACAGCTTGAGATCATCTTCGCGGATAATCCCGTCGACGCCGACCGCATCACCGCGCAGGTGCTCATCAACAAACGCTCC
>CAYWTG010000291.1:0-1117 GCA_964461155.1 uncultured Ruminococcus sp. | reverse complement strand
AAGAACATGATCACCGGTGCTGCTCAGATGGACGGTGCTATCCTCGTTGTTGCTGCTTCCGACGGACCGATGCAGCAGACTCGTGAGCACATCCTTCTCGCTCGTCAGGTTGGCGTTCCCGCAATCGTTGTTTTCATGAACAAGTGCGACCTCGTTGACGACGAGGAGCTCCTCGAGCTCGTTGAGATGGAGATCCGTGATCTTCTTTCCGAGTACGACTTCCCGGGCGACGATATTCCGATCATCCGCGGTTCTGCTCGTGTTGCTCTTGACTGCACAAACACAGATCCCTCTGCTGCTGAGTACGCTCCTATCCATGAGCTCATGGCAGCTGTTGACTCCTACATCCCCACTCCCGAGAGAAAGGCTGACCTCGCATTCCTTATGCCTGTCGAGGACGTTTTCTCCATCACAGGTCGTGGTACTGTTGCTACAGGTAGAGTTGAGCGTGGTACTGTTAAGATGGGTGACGTTGTTGAGATCGTTGGTCTTTCCGACGAGAACAAGACAACAACTATCACAGGCGTTGAGATGTTCCGTAAGCTCCTTGACTCCGCTGAGGCAGGTGACAACGTAGGTCTTCTCCTCCGTGGTATCGACAAGAAGGCTATCGAGCGTGGACAGGTTCTCTGCAAGCCCGGTTCCATCCATCCTCACACTAAGTTCACAGGTCAGGTTTACGTTCTTACCGAGAAAGAGGGCGGTCGTCAGAAGCCTTTCTTCTCCGGTTACAGACCGCAGTTCTACTTCAGAACAACTGACGTTACCGGTACAATCTCTCTTCCCGCAGACGTTGAGATGTGCCGTCCCGGCGACAACGTTGATATGAACGTTGAGCTCATCACTCCTATCGCTATCGAGCAGGGTCTCCGTTTCGCTATCCGTGAGGGTGGTAGAACAGTAGGTTCCGGTGTCGTTTCCGCGATCGCTGAGTAATTATTGTTTATTCTTTCGGCAGCGAGTCATAACGGCTCGCTGCCGTTGGGATTTTCTTCATTTTTCTTCGGGGATAGGTGAAATTCCTTACCGGTGGTATAGTCCACGACTCCGCGTCAACGGCGCGGACTGAACGGGTGTGATTCCCGTACCGACGGTCAAAGTCCGGATGAGAGAAGCC
>CAYWTG010000290.1:0-1168 GCA_964461155.1 uncultured Ruminococcus sp. | reverse complement strand
CCGTTAAACATCCACGAAAGATAGTCCGTCGAGGCGACGAAGAGGAAGACCGAAAGAAGATAATCCTCAGAATATTTGCGGTAGACCGCGACGAGCGCGGCACTCTGCAAAAAAGCGAGCACGAAAAGATACACGGTGTCGTTTTCGCCGAAGATGCACTTTATCACGCCGGAGAGCGCGGTAAAACCTCGGTCCTTCGTGACCGTCGGAACAAGCTCGGCAAGAGCCGAAAATGTGTTCGGCAGTCCTTTGAACATACGGACATACGACGGCGTGTCTCCGATAGAACCGCGACAGGTCGCCATGATGAGTATCGGCAGAAAGATCACCACGGCAAACAGCGGCGAAGTGCGCGAGCTCTCACGGCCGAGAACATATTCGCTTTTCTCGATCCCCGCCGTAGTGCGCTTCTTCAAGAGAAACATCGCGGCGAGATACAGGAGTATAAACAGATATTGCGACATTTTGTCATCCTTAACAGTAGATCATCGGCGACGAGGAACTTTGTCACACGCGTTTCAAAATCAGGTATAAGTCGGCGTCACGATGCAAAACGAATTTTTTCGCATCCGCGGTCGCCGGCGTCCCGCGCGGGTGTGCGCAGCACGCTCATTTCGTAATAGCACGCAAAGCGGGATATTACGTAATCCGCACTTATTATACAATAAAGGACGCAACAATTCCACCTTTTTACAAAAATTTCACATACTTTGAAAATATAAAAAAGTGCGCCTACCGAAGCGGGCGCACGAAAAACGCAAGCTCCGATAGTCGCCAAACTAATCAACATACAGCATCGCTATGCTCTCACATTGACGGAATTTGCGTTTTTTTCAAATTCAAAACGCAAGAGCAAAAATGGGCGCAAAAGAACAAAGCATCCACTATCGGCGACACTTTCGGATATTTGATTAGTTTGGCGAATTTATTATATCACACTACCCTGCAAAACGCAAGTTGCTTTTTAACTTTTCGGCTCGGCAGTACGCGTAAAGCACAGATGCAAAGCCTGCAGTCAGGCAGCGTCCACAAAACGCAAAAGGGGCACCCCGTCGAAAGACGGGGTGCCCCTTTTAAATCCGTTATTTGACTTCTCAGAAGTTGTAGATCGTGCCGGTCTTTGCAGACTCGTAGATACCCTCGAGAATTCTTGTTACGCAGTAAGCCT
>CAYWTG010000289.1:0-1272 GCA_964461155.1 uncultured Ruminococcus sp. | reverse complement strand
AACTGCTTTTGCATGACGATCTCACCGGCAACTACTTGATTTACAATCCGTTCTCCTACTCCGATCAGCAGGAAAACTGGCTGAGAGACATTGAGCTGTTCAGTGAACAGTATCGGGCAGATTATCTCTCCATGCTGATGAGTGAGTTGAACATTGACGCAACTCCGGCAATGCGAAAGACGGTCAAGCTGTACGCAACCTTCTTTGATAACAAGGATCGTGTTGCAAAACTGCGCCGCATCGGACGGGACTATCATACGCCATTGCAGCTCCATATTGACATTATGGCTGTCCTTGCCGGACTAAACGGTGGTTCTGCACAGGATGTCTTCATTGCTGTCCTCTCTGCCGGACTTGACGAAGAAAACAATGCCGTATTGACCAACATCAAGAAGTTTGGCAACATTGAAGCCTTCTGGCAGCTTGTCCGCAAGTACACAGGTTTCATCCACGAGGAAGAAAAGCCCCTCGGTTTCCTTGCCTCTCATGTGTTGTTGACTGCACTTGCTCAGACAATGAGTATGAGCGTCATCAAGGGATTGGAACGCTTTGTGTCCGAATCTAATAAGGCATACTGTTACAGCATTGTCCACGAGTGGCGCAACAACGATGACAGCGAATCCCTTTGGGATTTGTGCCGAACGGTTGAACAGGAGTTACAGTTACCTTCCCGTTTTGATAAGCAAGAGATTGAAACTCTTCTGACAGCAGACATTTTCCCGTCAATCCATGAGACAATACTGAAACACTTCTTCTCCGAGATTTCCGACCATGTTGTCAAGACTGATCTTATTTTGAAAGCTGCTGAAAACCGTCGAACATCCGGCTGGATCGAGAGATTCAGTGATTACTATGATTGCCTCTATTTTGTTGCGAAGATGCAAGAGTTCTATCAGGAAAACGCTGCCGGTTTCCATATCGTTGAGCCGAAGTCAATCTGGAAACTCTATGCTGAGAAAGCCTATGAGATGGACAGCTTCTACCGGCACTTCCATTATGCTTTCGGCTGCTCTCTGAAAGATAGCAATACACTTCTTGAGGATAAGCTGAAACACGCTGCCGAGTATGTGGAGGCTCTATACCAGAATTGGTATCTCAAAGAGTTGAACGGTTGCTGGACAAATGCGATTTCCGACAACCTTGCATCTCTGGGCTATGTGTCCGAGATCGGCAAGCAGCGTGATTTCTACGCTCACTATGTTCGTCCCGTTGCCGGTAAGAACTCTCGTGCATTCGTCATCATTTCCGATGCACTGCGTTACGAAGTTGCAG
>CAYWTG010000288.1:0-1288 GCA_964461155.1 uncultured Ruminococcus sp. | reverse complement strand
TAAACATTTATTACTGAAGAAATGGAGGAAAGAAATGCCTACACTCAACCAGCTTGTAAGACAGGGCAGACAGGACAAGACCTACAAGTCTAAGTCTCCGGTACTGCAGCAGGGCTTCAATACACTGAAGAACCGTGCAACCGATCAGAGCAGCCCCCAGAAGCGCGGAGTATGCACAAAGGTTACAACGACGACACCGAAGAAGCCGAACTCGGCTCTCCGTAAGATCGCCAGAGTAAGACTGACAAACGGTATGGAAGCTACTTGCTACATCCCCGGTATCGGCCACAACCTTCAGGAGCACTCTGTCGTTCTGATTCGCGGAGGAAGAGTACGTGACCTTCCCGGTGTACGTTACCACATCATCCGCGGCACACTCGACGCACAGGGCGTCGCAAACCGCAACCAGAGCCGTTCCAAGTACGGCGCAAAGCGTGCTAAGAAGAAATAATCTCTCATAGCACCCCAAAGGATGTGTCAACGCTGTTCTGTAATAAATGTTTATACAGCTGACAGCACCGAACACATACGAAAGATCACTTTCGAGTACCTGTGATATCATGTAAATTTTAATGAAGGAGGGAAGTACAGTGTCGAGAAGAGGTCAGATATCCAAAAGAGATGTATTGCCGGATCCTATGTACAATTCTAAAACCGTTACAAAGCTCGTTAACAACGTAATGCTTGACGGTAAGAAGGGTGTAGCTCAGAAGATCGTCTATGATGCATTCGCTATCATAGAGGAGAAGCTGGGAAAGAATCCGCTTGAGGCATTCAAGGAAGCTCTTGATAATATTATGCCGGTTCTTGAGGTCAAGGCCCGTCGTGTCGGTGGTTCAAACTACCAGGTTCCGATGGAGGTCAGACCCGAGAGACGTCAGACTCTCGGTCTTCGTTGGCTCGTAGCTTACTCGCGCACACGCGGCGAGAAGACTATGGCTGAGAGACTTGCAGGAGAGATCATGGACGCTCTCAACAACGCGGGCGGAGCTTTCAAGAAGAAAGAAGACACCCACAGAATGGCAGAAGCCAACAAGGCGTTTGCTCATTTCAGATATTAATAGTCGTAACAGTAACAGAGTCCGCGCCGCGTAAGAGGGCGGGCTAAGGGTCCGACAAAGGAGACATAATATAAATGCCAAGAGATTATTCACTTGAGCGTACCAGAAATATCGGTATCATGGCGCACATCGATGCCGGTAAGACAACCACGACGGAGCGTATACTGTTCTACACCGGAAAGACCCATAAGATAGGCGAGACCCATGAGGGTGCGGCTACCATGGAC
>CAYWTG010000287.1:0-1334 GCA_964461155.1 uncultured Ruminococcus sp. | reverse complement strand
TGTCCGAGATCCGTCAGATGTATCTCAACGCTTACTACGGTGACAAGCATTTCACCGATAGCAATCTTCCCACAGCTGACGATGTCGCAGAGGCTGTACACACAGACAAGGTAAAGGCAAACTATCGTCGCACCAAAAAGGCGTGATCACGGAGGAATTAGAAAATGAAGCTTGACAGACTCATAGCAGTAAGAAACAATAAGAGCGTATACCGCGACGGCGACAGATGCATCAAGGTATTTAACGCCGAGTACTCCAAGGCAGACGTCCTCAACGAGGCTCTCAACCAGGCTCGTATCGAGGAGACAGGCCTCAATATCCCGAAGATCTCCGAGGTAACTCTCGTAGACGGCAAGTGGGCTATCGTTTCCGAGTACATCAAGGGTAAGACGCTGGCTCAGCTCATGGAAGAAGAGCCCGAGAAGAAGGACGAGTATCTCCGCCTCTTCGTTGAGCTCCAGCTTTCCGTACACGAGAAGAGAGCTCCTCTTCTCACAAAGCTCAAGGACAAGATGAGCCGCAAGATCGCCGCAAGCGAGCTTGACGCAACAACAAGATACGACCTTCACACACGTCTCGAGGGTATGCCGAAGCACACAAAGGTCTGCCACGGCGACTTCAACCCCGGTAATATCATCATCGCCGAGGACGGCACTCCCTACATCATCGACTGGGCTCATGTAACTCAGGGTAACGCGTCCGCAGACGTTGCACGCACCTACCTTCTCTTCTGGCTCAACGGCGACATCGAGGGCGCAAAGAAGTATCTCGATCTCTTCTGCGAGATGAGCAACACCGCAAAGCAGTACGTACAGAAGTGGATGCCTATCGTAGCCGCTTCGCAGTCCGTCAAGGGCAACGAGAAGGAGCGCGAGTTCCTCCTGTCCTGGGTAGACGTCGTAGATTACGAATAAGCTAAAACGGAGGATATACAAATGAAAGTAACAGTATGCATCGGAAGCTCCTGCCACATCAAGGGTTCGCGCCAGGTTGTAGAGCAGCTCCAGTACCTTATCGCCGAGAACGGTCTCGGCGATAAGGTCGAGCTCGGCGGAACATTCTGCATGGGCAAATGTCAGCAGGGCGTATGTGTCACCGTCGATGGCGCATTCCATTCCGTAACGCCCGAAACGGTCGACGAGTTCTTCGAGAAGTGCATCAAGGCCGAGGTTTGATGCAATGGTCGTACAGATTTGCGTAGGAAGCTCCTGCCACCTCAAGGGTTCGCCCGAGATCGTTGAGCTTCTGCAAAAGGCTGTCGAAGAACATCATATCGAAGATGAGGTCACACTTGCCGGTAGCTTTTGCATCGGCAAGTGTAACCGTATCGGCGT
>CAYWTG010000286.1:0-1382 GCA_964461155.1 uncultured Ruminococcus sp. | reverse complement strand
GGGCTACGAGGAAAACGTAATAGCTGTGGCTACCGGCTATTCCGAGTCCGTCGATGAAAGCGTCATCGAAGCGCGTGAGCACTACAGAGAGCTTTACCGCAAGTACTGTGAAGAGATAAAGCCGGAGGCCGAAAAGGTCTGCGCGGCGGGAGGACTTTTCGTCATCGGTACGGAGCGTCATGAGTCGAGACGTATAGACAATCAGCTTCGCGGACGAAGCGGCCGTCAGGGAGACCCGGGGGAGTCGCGCTTCTTCCTCTCGTTCGAGGATGACCTCATGCGCCTGTTCGGTACCGACAGAATGATAGGTATCGTCGACCGTCTCGGACTTGAAGAAGACCAGCCGATCTCCGCAAATATTCTTTCTCACTCAATTGAGGACGCGCAGAAGCGTCTTGAGGATCAGAACTTTAACAGACGTAAGAATGTCCTCGCGTATGACGACGTAATGAACCAGCAGAGAAGCGTCATTTACGAACAGCGTTCTCAGGTGCTCGAAAACAGCAATCTGCGCGACAAGATCATTAAGATGATAAACGAAACGATCGCAGACGCCGTAGATGAGGCACTCCACGACGAGCTTGTCGAAAACTGGGACATTGCGGGACTCAAGTCTCGTTACAAGGGTCTGCTTTGCGATGACAGCGACTTCAACGATCTTGACGGTGACGCGGCAACCTTACGCGAGAGCATCCGCGAGACTCTTCTCGAGCGTGCGATGAAGATCTACGAGTATAAGGAGAAGGTAGTATTCGGTGAGGAAGAAATGCGCGAGGTCGAGCGTATCGCGCTTCTCATCAATGTCGACCGAAAGTGGATGGATCACCTCGAAGCGATGGATTCCGTTATGGAGACTATCGGCCTTCAGGCGTATGCACAGCGTAACCCGATATCCGAGTACAGAATCGCGGCTTCCAATTTCTTCGACGAGATGGTGCTTGCCATTCGCGACGATACGGCACGCATGGTGCTTTCGGCTATGCCTCGCGCTTCCATGAAGCGAGTTGAGGTCGCAAAGCCCATCACAGCAGGTGCTCCCGACGGAAAGTCGTCTCCGAAAAAGCCCGTTGTAAATCACAGCGCAAAGGTCGGCAGAAATGACCCTTGCCCGTGCGGAAGCGGAAAGAAGTATAAAAAGTGTTGCGGTGCTTCAAACGGCGGCGCATCCGAAGAATAAGTTTTTTGAAAAAAGGGAGGCATTGTCTGTGAAACATAGTGGCTGTGCCTCCCGTATTTGTAATTGTCTTTGGAGGTCAAAATGGGATTCGGCTTGCTTTTGATAGGATATTTTCTCGCCTTCGCGATGGAGCTGTCGGGAAACAGCTACTACCTTGACATAGTCGGCGGCTTGCTCATGACCTACGCGCTTTCAAAGCTTGCCG
>CAYWTG010000285.1:0-1412 GCA_964461155.1 uncultured Ruminococcus sp. | reverse complement strand
GTCCTCGCTCCGCCGAATCAAGGAGGAGGGAGTCTACTTTGCGTCACACATCGACGGAAAGAGAATATTCATGGGGCCCGAGGAGAGCATGAGGATCCAGTCGAACCTCGCCTCGACTATCGCCATGGCGTTTGACGAGTGTATCGAGAACCCCGCCGAATACAACTACACAAAGCGTTCCTGCGACAGAACCGTTCGCTGGCTCGAGCGCTGCCGCGCCGAGATGGACAGACTCAATTCCCTCGAGGGCACGCTGAACCCGCATCAGATGCTCTTCGGCATAAACCAGGGAAGCACATACGAAGACCTGCGCGTCGAGCACATGAAAGCGATCCGCGAGATCCCCTGCGACGGTTACGCGATAGGCGGACTTGCCGTCGGAGAGAGTGCGGACGAGATGTATCGCATCATCGAGGCGGTCGAGCCGTTCATGCCGAAGGACAAGCCGAGATACCTTATGGGTGTCGGAACACCTCAGAACATCCTCGAGGCGGTATATCGCGGAGTCGACTTCTTCGACTGCGTAATGCCCTCGAGAAACGCCCGCCACGGCAATATCTTCACGTGGAACGGTAAGATGAACCTGTGCAACGAGAAATACGCGCGCGACGCACGTCCGATCGACGAAAACTGCGGTTGCCCCGCGTGCCGTCACCACAGCCGTTCGTACATTCGCCACCTCATCAAGGCCAAGGAAGCACTCGGCATGATGCTCGCCGTAACGCACAATCTCTACTTCTACAACGAGCTGACCGCGAAGATCCGCGAGGCTCTCGACGGAGGCTATTTCTACAGCTTCTATCAGAAGTATCACGAGCTTCTTGCGGAGCGTAATCCCGACTGATATGATATACGCAGAGTTTTCCTCACCGGACGTGAGCCTTAACCTTGCCGCGGAATATTACTTTGCTTCCGAGCGTCGTCTCGGGGACGAGGTCTTCATGCTGTGGCAACCGCGACGCACGATCGTCGTCGGAAATTTTCAAAATATCCACGAGGAGGTCGACGTAGCCTACGCCACCTCTCACGGAATCGACATCGTGCGCAGACTTTCCGGCGGCGGCACGGTGTATCAGGACGGCGGAAGCATACAGTACGCCTTTATCGGAGAGGGCGAGCGCGAGATCAACTTCAAAAAATATCTCGAGCCCGTCATCGCCTCGCTTCACCGACTCGGCATTGACGCCGAAGCCGACGGACGAAACGACATCTGCGTCGGCGGACGCAAGGTGTCGGGAAACGCGCAGTATCGCGTGGGGGATGTGATAATCCATCACGGAACGCTCCTTTTTTCGGCCGATCTCGACGAGATGGAGCGAGCCTGCCGACCGCCCGAGTACAAGATCACCTCGAAGAGCATCAAATCCGTCCGCGAACGCGTCGTGAATATGTGCACGCTGACCGACAAGGTC
>CAYWTG010000284.1:0-1471 GCA_964461155.1 uncultured Ruminococcus sp. | reverse complement strand
GAGAAAGCAGAAAATGCTTTCTTAGTGCGTTTCCTTTCACGAAAGAAAACGCGAAGAGACGCTTTGCACTCTCGTGCGTATGAAGCAGAGAAAGCAGAAAATGCTTTCTTAGTGCGTTTCCTTTCACGAAAGAAAACGCGAACAATAGTCTTTCACTCTCATAAAAGTGATGCAACAAATAAAAAAACTCCAAAAATTCCATTATAACCGCGCGGACCTCCCGCGCCTGTGAGGTAATTATCATGGGTCTTTATAACGTCATCTATAAACTCTTCGCACGCCCCGTGCGCGGCCTTTGGCGCATCCGTACCGAGGGGCTCGAGAATGTCCCCGAAAACGGCGGCTTTATCCTCGTCTCAAATCATACCGCCTTCTCCGACGTCATCGTCCTCGAGGCCGCTCAGACTCGCCAGATCTGCTTTATGGCAAAGCGCGAGCTCTTCCGTATCCCCCTCCTCGCTCAGCTCATTCGCGCTCTCGGCGCGTACCCCGTCGACCGCGGCGGCGCGGACGTCAAAAGCATCAAGCACACTATCAAAATGCTCGACGACGGCAACGTCATCGGCATCTTCCCGCAGGGCACTCGCTGCCCGAATACAGACCCGCGCGAGACCGAGCTCAAGAGCGGCGTCGGCATGATCGCATACCACGCAAAGGCCGACGTACTCCCCGTATACATCGACGGCAACGGCAAGACACGCGCCTTTCACCGCAACACCGTGAAGATCGGCCGCCTCATCAAATTCGACGAGCTCGGGCTCGAACGCTCCGGCCGCGCCGAGTACGAACGCGCCGGTAAGTACATCTTCTCCAAGGTGTGCGAGCTTAAATACGGAAGCACCTCGGAGGACGAAAATGTCACAGATCAGAATAGCTGAAAACGCAGGATTTTGCTTCGGCGTCAGACGCGCCACGGGCCTCTTGGAGGACGCACTGAAAAAATCCCGCACCACGGGCGAGAAAGTCTACACCCTCGGCCACATCATCCATAATACCGTCTACCTCGAGGACGTGCGCCGTCGCGGGGCCGTGTGCATCTCCTCGGACGAGCTCGACGACCTCGTCTCCCGCGTGCGAGGCGGAGAACACTGCTCGCTCATCATCCGCGCCCACGGCGAAAAGCGCGACATCGTCGAGCGCCTGCGCGCCCTCGCAGATGAGTGCGAAAACTTCACCCTCCTCGACGGCACGTGCCCTTATGTCGAGAAGGTCCGCCGCATCGCCCGCGAAAATTCGGGTGATGGTCACGCCTTTATCCTCATCGGCGCGGCAGAGCACCCCGAGGTGCAGGGCATCATGAGCTGCACCGTCGACAAGTCCCACGGCTTCGTCTTCCGAAGCGCGGCGGAGCTCGAAAGCTTCCTCAAAGCCGAAAAAGACGGATCTTTGGCAAATCTTGCCGTTTCGATGGCCGCGCAGACCACTCAAAAGCTCTCCGAATGGAAATTTTGTTTGGAAATTCTCGAAAAGG
>CAYWTG010000283.1:0-1521 GCA_964461155.1 uncultured Ruminococcus sp. | reverse complement strand
CCCTCCGCGCCATGGCCTCGGTGGAGCTTCCTCACATCATGATCTTCGCCGACGACAGAGCATCACTTTTCGCAAAGGCTCGCGAAATGTCAACTGCCGAAAATAAGCTCTATGATTTCGAGCTCATGCAGTGTGGCGGTCATATAACAGGATATGCGATAACGGGAGCTCTTGCGGAAAAGCTTTCGGATGCAATTGCCGAAAACGAAAAGCTCTCTCCGCTTCCCTACGCCATCGGTGACGGAAATCACTCTTTGGCGGCCGCAAAAAGTCATTACGAGCAGCTTCGAGATGCTCTCGGAGACGAAGCGGCACTTGCTCATCCCGCGAGATATGCGCTTTGCGAGATCGTGTCGATCGACGACGACGCCATTGAATTTGAGCCGATACACCGTATCGTAAAGAACGTATGCGTTCGCGACATTCTTTCGGCACTTGACAAAATCACGTGTGAGGATGACGGCGAACAGTGCATCACCGTTATTACGGCAAACGGCGAAAAGCGTCTTTCGTTCACCGAGAAGACTCACGCTATGACTGTCGGAACGCTCCAGAATTTCATCGACGAATATCTTTCGACAAATGACGGCGTTTGCGACTACATCCACGGTGAAGACTCGCTTCGCGAACTTGCACGTGACGAAAGCTCAGTCGCGTTCATGTTCGAGGGATTCGACAAGTCAAAACTCTTTTCGTACATCAAGGACGGCCCGCTTCCGAGAAAAACATTCTCGATGGGCGATGCTTACAGCAAGAGATACTACCTCGAGGCGCGTCGCATTACTCTTTGAAAACCCGAATTCATATTGAAAGGTGAAACTTACAAATGATCTTTTTAATAATACTCGCGATAATAATCGTGATAATCGCCGCAAACGTGCGGATCGTTCCGCAGGCTACGGAAGACGTAGTCGAGTTTCTCGGCAAATACAAGACAACATGGTCGGCAGGCATTCACGTTAAGGTGCCTTTTCTCGAGAAGATCGCGCGCCGCGTGACTCTCAAGGAGCAGGTGCTCGACTCTCCGCCGCAGCCCGTTATCACAAAAGATAACGTAACGATGCAGATAGACACCGTCGTGTTCTTCCGCATTTTCGACGCAAAGCTCTACACGTACGGTGCGGTAAACCCGATAGGAGCACTTGAAAATCTCACGGCAACGACGCTCAGAAACATCGTCGGCGAGCTCGAGCTTGACGGCACGCTCACCTCCCGCGACACGATCAACTGCAAAATGACGGCGATACTCGATGATGCGACCGATCAGTGGGGTATCAAAGTAAACCGCGTTGAGCTGAAAAACATAATTCCTCCCGCCGAAATTCAAAACGCGATGGAAAAGCAAATGAAAGCCGAGCGCGACCGCCGCGAAACTCTTCTTCAAGCAGAGGGACACAAGGCCGCATCGATCACCCGCGCGCAGGGCGAAAAAGAAGCGATGATACTCGCGGCAGAGGGCGAACGTGATGCACGTATCGCAAGGGCCGAGGGTGAGGCACGCGCTATTTATCTCGCAAAAGA
>CAYWTG010000282.1:0-1532 GCA_964461155.1 uncultured Ruminococcus sp. | reverse complement strand
TACGTACCGTTATTATACTACTTTTAAACGATTGATGCAATAGCTTTTGATAAAAAAACTCGGAAATTACTTACTAATATTCCCCGACAATTGGATATTTACATGATTTTTATCTTTTTTAATGCGATTTTTACACAGTTGGCGGGGCTTTAGCCGTCAAAATTCCCGTCAAAAAGATTCAAACAGTTCAAATGCTCGAATTATCGGATAAAATATAATTATCTTTCAATAATACGGGAGGGTCCGACATGAGTAAAAGAGGAGAAAACATCTACAAGAGAAAAGACGGTCGCTGGGAGGCGCGGTATATTAAAAGGCGAAAGCCTGACGGCACAGCGTGCTACGGCTACTGCTACGGCACAACTTACCGCGACGCGAAAGAAAAGCTTCGTCTTGCCGTCATCTCACTCGCAAACGGCGACACGGCGTCGACCGATGCGCCGAGAAAATTTTCGTCATTCTGCGACGAGTGGCTGAAGCTGAAGCGAAGTCGCGTCAAGGAGTCGACATTCATCAAATACTCAGCCGTCATCGAAAAGCACATAAAGCCGCATCTCGGAGAATATCGCGCCGAGAACATAACGGCCGTCACGGCAGAGGAGTTTTCACACAGACTGCTCTCCGACGAGGGGCTGTCGGCGAAGACCGTGCGCGACATTTTGACGCTTTTGCACGCGGTCATAAAATACAGCTCGAAAAGCGTTCCGTCTCTGCGCTCACTTGAACTTATCTATCCGAGAGCGGAGAAAAAAGAGATGCGGGTGCTGTCGCGCGAGGAACAGAGGCGGTTCACCGAGTATTTAATGCACGACACGGACTGCTGTAAGTTCGGGACATTACTGTGCCTGATGACGGGAATGAGGATCGGCGAGATCTGTGCGCTGAGGTGGAGCGACATTTCACTCGAAGACGGCACGGTGCGCGTCGATAAAACGATGCAACGTCTGAAATGCGCGGACGGCGCGACGCGCGTTGTCGTAAGCGAGCCGAAAAGCACGAGCTCCGCAAGAGTGATACCGCTCGGTTCGCTCGCCGTCGAGCTGTGCCGACGCTTTCGCGCCGACGGCGAGGCGTACGTGCTGACAGGAGAGGTGACGAGATACATAGAGCCGCGATGCTTGCAGTACAAAATGGAGCGATACGTAGCCGAATGCAGGCTTGACGGCGTGCATTTTCACACCCTGCGGCACAGCTTCGCCACGCGGTGTATCGAAGTGGGTTTCGACATAAAGAGCCTGTCGGAAGTACTCGGGCACGCAAACGTGCAGATAACGCTCGACAGATACGTTCACTCGTCGATGGAATTGAAACGCGAAAACATGAAAAAGCTCTCCGAGCTCGGGTATTGAAAATTCATTATATCGCCGTCAAATTTGCAGTCATCGGCATTTTATGACGTCAAAACGCATATATATAACGCACCTTCCGCATGAGTGCGTAACTCTGCGAAACGTGCGTTTTTCATGGCTTTTTCGACGGCGCGTGCAAAGTTTACCGAGCACTCAGCCTCAGAAATCGAGGGGCACGACTTT
>CAYWTG010000281.1:0-1540 GCA_964461155.1 uncultured Ruminococcus sp. | reverse complement strand
AGCTTTTTCCAAAAAGCTTGCGGATTCCAAAGGCAGAGCCTTTGGCCGTCCCCTCACATACTCCCCATCCGCGCGAAAAAGGAGGCCGTCGGCCTCCTTTTTCCGTTATTACAGCTTCGACTTTACGTCGGCGAGGGCCGACTCTATGCCTTGCTTCTTCTCTTTATATTTCTCGAGCTTCGTGCGCTCTGCTTCTACTACTGCGGCGGGGGCGCGGGAGACGAAGCCCTCGTTCGACAGCTTGCCCTCGGCGCGCTTGATCTCGCCGTCAACTGCGGCAAGCTCGCGCTCGAGGCGTGCGGCCTCTGCGGCGAAGTCTACCATATCCGCAAGCGGGATATAGATCGCGGCGGCGTCCGTGATTATCTGGACTGCGCCGTCCTCGTCGAACGCGTCGGCGATGGTGAACGACGATGCTCCCGCGAGCTTCTCGAAGAACACGTGCGCTCCCTCGAACGACTCTTTATACTTCGTGACGACGGTCACGGCTGCGCGTCTGGAGGGGACTACTCCCATCTCGGCGCGGCGTGCGCGGATCGCGCGGATCGCTTCGAGCACGCGCTCGAACGACTCTGCCTCATCCTTGAACGTGGGGATCTCGTCGGCCTCGGGGTAACGCTTCAGCATGATCGTACCCTCCTCGCCCGGAAGACCGGAGAAGATCTCCTCCGTGATAAAGGGCATGAACGGGTGGAGGAGCTTGAGCGTTTCGCGGAGCACGTATGCGAGGACGTTCTGAGAAACCTCGCTTCTCTCGGTGCCCGCCATGGCGACGGACGGCTTAGACAGCTCGATGTACCAGTCGCAGTAGATGTCCCAGATGAAGTCATAGATGGACGACAGAGCGACGCCTATCTCGTAGTTATCTATATTCGCCGTAACGGAAGCGACGGTCTCCGCGAATCTTGTGAGTACCCACTTGTCCTCGGCGGCGAGGCGGTCGCTCTCGGGGAGGCGGATCTCGTCGATGGTGAGGTTCATCATCACGAATCTTGCGGCGTTCCACAGCTTGTTCGCGAAGTTACGCGCGGCTTCGATCTTCTCGTCGGAGAAACGCATATCGTTTCCGGGGCTGTTGCCCGTGCCGAGTGCGAATCTGAGCGCGTCCGCGCCGTACTTGTCGATGATTTCGAGGGGATCGATGCCGTTTCCGAGGGATTTTGACATCTTGCGACCCTGCGCGTCGCGGACAAGTCCGTGGATGAGGACGGTATCGAACGGGATCTTGCCCGTGTATTCAAGCGAGGAGAAGATCATTCTCGACACCCAGAATGTGATGATATCGTAGCCCGTGACGAGGGTGCTTGTAGGGAAGTAACGCTTCAGGTCGTCGGTGTCGTGCGGCCAGCCGAGCGTTGAGAACGGCCAGAGCGCGGACGAGAACCATGTGTCGAGGGTGTCGGGATCCTGATGCATCTTGCCGCCGCACTTCGGGCAGACTGTGACCTCGTCTTTCGAGACGACGGTCTCGCCGCAGTCATCGCAGTAATAAGCGGGGATGCGGTGACCCCACCACAGCTGACGCGAAATGCACCAGTCC
>CAYWTG010000280.1:0-1638 GCA_964461155.1 uncultured Ruminococcus sp. | reverse complement strand
TCGTGTACGGCTCGCACTACGTTCACGCCGCGCAGGGTGCGATGGTGGCGGTAGTAGTTGACCGCGTGGCGTTTGGCGTGGGCGTTTGCTTACGGGCGACAAACTTGGGGTGGCGTTTCGGTGCATTACGCGTGAAGTCTTGCTGTGTCGTTTGCTTACGGGCGACAAGCTTAGGGTGGAGTTTCGGCGTATCGGATCGCTCGCGGGCTTTCAAAAAAATCATTTCGCTCCCTTTTTTATCTGCTAAATACCACTTGACAAGTGAATGTTTAAATTATATAATATACTGTGTATGCTTTTGGTGTATTATATGCGGAATGATACACTCTTACATACCACATTCACTTCGCCGCAATATGCGGCTGAAAGATATCACAATTCACAACGGAGGTGCATCATGACAGGCATTATTATCCCTATCGTGGCTGCCGCGGCATCTCTCGCTGTCGGACTTTTCATCGGGTACATTATTCGTAAACGTACTGCCGAAGCCCAGATCGGCTCGGCTGAACAGCAGGCTCGCAGAATCCTTGAAGACGCCATCAAATCGGCCGAGGCCAAGAAAAAGGAAACTCTGCTCGAAGCTAAGGAAGAAATACTCATCAGCAAAAACGAGTTCGACCGCGAGGTCAAAGACCGCCGCGCCGAGCTGACACGTCAGGAACGACGCGTCACTCAAAAAGAAGAAACTCTCGACAAAAAGAGCGACGCTCTCGAGAAAAAAGATGAGCAGCTGACACAAAAGTTGCGCGAGGCACAGGAGAAAAACGACGAGATCTCCGCCGTTCACGAGGAGCAGAAGATGCTTCTCCAGAAAATCTCCGGCATGACCGAACAGCAGGCGAAAGACCTCCTCCTCACCAACCTTGAGGACGAGATCCGCCACGAAAAGGCCATGAAGCTCGTCGAGCTTGAGTCTCAGTTCAAAGAGGACGCCGACAGCAAGGCCAAGGAGATCCTCTCCCTTGCCATCCAGAGATGCGCGGCAGATCACGTTTCCGAGATTACCGTTTCGTCCGTTCAGCTCCCCGGTGAGGAGATGAAGGGCCGCATCATCGGCCGCGAGGGACGCAACATCCGTACAATAGAGACGCTTATCGGCGTCGACCTTATCATCGACGACACGCCCGAGACCATCACGATCTCGAGCTTCGACCCCGTCCGCCGCGAAGTCGCGAGAATCGCTCTCGAGAGACTTATCCAAGACGGAAGAATCCACCCCGCGAGAATCGAGGAGATGGTCGAAAAGGCTCGCCGCGAGGTAGACAACGCGATAAAGCAGGCGGGAGAGCGCGCCACCTTCGAGACAGGCGTTCACGGAATCCCGCATGACCTCGTCAAGCTCCTCGGTCGCCTCAAGTACCGCACGAGCTACGGTCAGAACGTCCTGCGCCACTCCGTTGAGGTTTCACTCCTCTCCGGTATGCTCGCAGACGAGCTCGGTTGCAACAGCACCGTCGCTAAGCGCGCGGGTCTTCTCCATGATATCGGAAAGGCTCTCACGCAGGAGGTCGAGGGATCTCACGTCCAGCTCGGCGTCGAGGTCGCACGCAAGCACAAGGAATCCGCCGAGATCATTCATGCGATCGAGGCTCACCACGGCGATGTAGAGCCGAAAACGATGATAGCGTTCATCGT
>CAYWTG010000279.1:0-1643 GCA_964461155.1 uncultured Ruminococcus sp. | reverse complement strand
CGGCAGTTGACTCATCTGTCGGCGGCAAGTGCGCGGTCGATCTTCCGATGGGAAAAAATCTCCTCGGAGCATTTCATCAGCCGATCGGCGTGCTTTGCGATTACTCGACGCTCGACACGCTTCCGAAAGAGTATTTCCTCGACGGTTGCGGGGAAGTGCTGAAATACGGAATACTTTATTCGCCCGAGCTCTTCGCTCATCTTGAAAAGCACGGTGCGGCGTTCGACCGCGAATACGTGATATCAAGCTGTGTCTCGCTCAAAGCCGACGTCGTGGCGCGTGATGAGTTTGACACGGGTGAGCGCGCGCTTCTTAATCTCGGTCACACCGTGGGACACGCCATCGAGAAGCTGAGCGGGATGAAGATATCGCACGGCGCGGCTGTGGCAACAGGCTGTGCGACAATCGCGAGAGCGTGCGAAAAACGCGGATTCTGTTCGGCGGCAACTGCCGAAAAAGTCTGTGCGGCGGTTACGGCTCTCGGTCATCGCACCGACTGCGACTTTGATGCCATGCACCTTGCCGAAGCGATCCTTTCGGACAAAAAACGCCATGGTGATACAGTCGACTTTGTGGTCATCGAGGATATCGGCAAATGCAGATGTGAAGCTGTTTCGACAAATGCCATAGAAGATTTTCTGTCTCTCGGGCTTTAAGGAGTGCTTTTCGATGAAAGTAACTGTAAAAAATGCGCACCTCGCGGGTGAAGTGAAAATTCCCGCGTCAAAGTCGGAAGCTCATCGTGCCATGATCTGCGCCGCACTTTCGGACGATGCGTGCGAGTTGCACTTTGACGGTATATGCAGTGATATAGAAGCGACTGCGGACTGCCTTGCTTCGCTCGGAGCGGGAATTTGCCGCACCGATTACGGCTATATGATAACACCGATCGACCGGGTGCGCACCGACGCGTACCTCAGATGTCGTGACAGCGGCTCGACACTTCGTTTTCTGATTCCCGTTTCCGCAGCCCTCGGTGCGGATGCGACGTTTTTCATGGAGGGGAAGCTCTCACAGCGACCTCTCTCGCCACTTGATGCGGAGCTTGCTCGTTGCGGAGTGAAGCTTACTCAAAACGCACGTGAGCTTCATGTTGCGGGGCAACTGTCGGAGCAAAGCTTTTCGATCTCGGGCTCGGTATCGTCTCAGTTTATCTCGGGACTTATGCTCACGCTTCCTTTGATGGGAGGCGGAACGGTCACGCTCGTCGGAAAGACCGAGTCCTTTGACTATATCCGCCTGACGGCCGACGCGATGAGACGTTTCGGCGTCAATGTCGAAATTTCCGACGACAAGATCACAGTCGGCGGAAGCTATATCTCGCCCGGCATTGTTCGAGTCTCGGGAGACTGGTCGAGCGCGTCGTTCTGGGCTGTTGCGGGGGCTTTGTCAGGTGATGGGATAACCTGTCGCGGGGTCGATCTCTCGTCGACGCAGGGCGACCGACGCATACTCGAGATACTTTCTCGGATGGGTGCCGAGGTGACTTGCTTTGACGACGCTTTCTGGGTAAGGTCATGCGGCAGACTTAACGCTGTAAATATCGACGCTGCCGACATTCCCGATGCCGTACCGATAATTTCGGTCGCGGCCGCGACGGCAAACGGAAAAAGCCGTATAAGCGGTGCTTCACGGCTCAGATT
>CAYWTG010000278.1:0-1648 GCA_964461155.1 uncultured Ruminococcus sp. | reverse complement strand
ATCGAAAAGCGTCGCGGACACTCGACGATCGGCTTCGGCGGAGATATCAAAAAGAAGTCCGAGAAGCTCGCTACTGACACTTTCAAAGATGTTTCCTCGCATGACATCGTGAAGTTCGGCCTCATTCCCGAGCTTGTGGGTCGTCTGCCCGTAATCGTCGGACTTGAAAATCTCGACACCGACGCGCTCATTCGCATAATGCGCGAGCCGAAGAACTCGCTCGAGAAGCAGTACAAGAAGCTTTTCAAAATGGACGACATCGACCTCGAGTTTACCGACGACGCACTGCGCGAGATCGCAAATCGCGCGATAGAGCGCAACACGGGCGCGCGCGGACTCCGCTCGATCCTCGAGGAGACGCTGTCGACTCTCATGTTCGAGCTCCCGTCGAGAGATGACGTAAAACGCGTAATAATCAACGCAGACTGCATCAAAAACGGTGCCGAAGCTCAGCTTATTACCGAGTAAACACATCACAAAACCAAAAATGCACCTCCGAAAGCCAAGTGCCCTCGGAGGTGCATTTTCACACGTATAGATTTTATAATTTAAGCTTCAAAGCACAGATTTCACAACGTCGCTCATGGTGTAGTAACCGGGCTGTGCGCCGTGCAGGAAGAACGCGGCCTTGACAGCACCCGATGCGAACAAGTCGCGACTGCCCGCGCTGTGCGAGAGAGTTATCATCTCGTCGTGTCCCGCAAATATAACGCTGTGCTCGCCGACGATCGTTCCGCCGCGTATGCTGTGTATGCCGATCTCACGGCTGTCGCGCTCTTGACGGACGGCGTGTCTGTCGTATATGTACTCGGACTCGGGACGCACCTCGCGTGCCGCATCGGCAAGCATAAGTGCGGTTCCGCTCGGAGCGTCGAGCTTCTTGTTGTGGTGAGCTTCGACGATCTCGATATCGAAATCATCTCCCAAAGCCGCCGTAGCACGGCGAACAAGCTCCGTCATAAGATTTATTCCGAGGGACATATTTCTCGATTTGAGTATCGGCACGCGGCGCGAGGCGTCACGGATCATCTCGTCCTCATCCTCGGTGTGGCCTGTCGTGCAGATCACAACGGGGAGATTTCCGCTCTCGGCATACGCGAGCACGTCTCCGATGAGCGCGTGGTGAGAGATGTCGATAACGACATCGGCCGACAGGTCTTTAGGAATATCGGCAAAGCTTCTCACAACGGGAAACTCCGCCTCGCCCTGTATATCGACGCCGCAAACGATCTCCATGTCGTCACGCGACTTTGCGATACGCGCGACAACGCTGCCGAGTCTTCCGGAGCAACCGGACAATACTATCTTTAACTTTTCCATTTCAACATCCGCTCCCGAAATTAACCAATGAGTCCCTCGCGGCGAAGCGACGCCTTGAGCTTCTCGAGATTTGCGTCATCCATCTCGCAAAGAGGAAGTCTGATCTCCTCGGTGCAGATGCCCATGAGAGCGCACGCCGCCTTTGCGGGGATGGGGTTCGTCTCGATGAATAGGTTGTTGATAAGGTGAAGCAGTCTCAGCTGGAGCTCACGGGACGCGGCTACGTCGCCCTTGGCAAACAGCTCGCAAATGTCATGAGTCTCGCGGGGCATGATGTTCGACAGAACGGAAATTACTCCGCGTCCGCCGAGCGAGAGGATCGGAACGA
>CAYWTG010000277.1:0-1658 GCA_964461155.1 uncultured Ruminococcus sp. | reverse complement strand
CCCCACACCCCCGCCGCCTTTTGAAAAAGGCGGGCGAAAACTTTGTAAAGGGATTTGCTGCGTTTTTGCTGTAGAGGTAAGGGTTTCTGCGAAGCTCACGTTTATCGCACAGATAAGCATCCGCCCCGTAAAGCCTCCCTCCCCGAGGGAGGTGGCTCGCGTAGCGAGACGGAAGGAGAAATTCGAGCGATTTCGCGGAACTCCTCCTGCGTCAACCCAACCTCGGTAGTGAGGGGATCGGCTCTCCCGCTTCCAACGAGGCTGCAAAACGCATCTTTGTCAGGGCTCACGCCCGACACCCCCTTGACGCATTGGGGATTTCGCATTCTGCGGAATGCGACTCGTGGCTTCGCCCCAAGACCCCACCGCCTTTTTGAAAAAAGGCGGGCGAAAAACTTTGAAAAGGGCGACGAAGTCTATCCATTTCCCGAAGTTTTTGGTCAAGCTTTTTTCAAAAAGCTTGCACTTTCCAAAGGCAGAGCCTTTGGGCGTCGTCGTCCCCCTCCGAAATTCTTACAGCCTCACTGTGCTTCAGCGAATCTTTTGGAGATCGCTTCGTCTTTTGCCAGAACGGCTTCAGCGGCGGAGGCGCGCTTCGCGTCGAGCGCGGCAGCGAGCCCTGCGTCCTCGATGGCGAGCATCTGAGCGGCGAGAAGAGCCGCGTTTGCGCCGCCGTTGACGGCTACGGTCGCAACGGGGATACCGGAGGGCATCTGGACAGTTGCGAGGAGGGCGTCCATGCCGTCGAGCACGGGCCCGCGGCAGGGGATTCCGATAACGGGGAGGGTGGTGTTTGCGGCGATGGCACCCGCGAGGTGAGCCGCCATACCTGCCGCAGCGATTATCGCGCCGAAGCCGCGTTCTCTTGCGCTTCTTGCGAAGTCTCTCGCCTCGTCGGGTGTGCGGTGCGCGGAGAAAACGTGCATCTCAAAGGGGATGCCGAGCTCGCGCAACGTGTCGGCGGTCTTTTCGAGGATCGGCAGGTCGCTGTCGCTGCCCATTACGATACCGATTTTCTTCATAATCATATCCTAACCTTTCTGCGGGTAATTTTATAAAAATACAAAAGGGCACACTTACTCCGCGAGAGAGAAGATGTGCCCAGACGGTCGGCTTCAGCCGGAAAATCTCCCGGCACACTCTTTGTTCCTTTGTGGTGCTCCACATATCCGTCAGTCGCAAAGAATGTTATGTTCCTGCATATTCAAGTATACCATAAAGCCCCCGCCGTGTCAAGGTCAAAATCGTACTTTCACCGCAATCGCGGCCTGATTTCGGCACAGTTTCCGAGAAGTTTTCAAAACCGTCCGACGCGCACCGAAAAGCGGCAAAAAAGCCGTCCCTCGAGCGTTATCGCCTTATTTTGACTGTAGGGGAAAATAATGTATTTCGCTGTTGACAAAAACTCGGACTCATGGTATAATCAAAACTAATAAAAATACATTCGCATGAAAGCGAGGAATATCATCATGTTTTGTCCCAACTGCGGAAACAACCTGCCCGACGGCACAAAATTCTGCCCCTCCTGCGGAACACAGACGGCCGCTCAGCAGAACAACACCGGCAACGCACAGTATCAAAATCAGGGCGCACAGCATCAAAACTCCAATGCTCAGAACTTCCAGTATCAGAATCCGAACTTCAATGCTGTTCCCCGC
>CAYWTG010000276.1:0-1675 GCA_964461155.1 uncultured Ruminococcus sp. | reverse complement strand
ACCGCATGCGGCGACGGCGAGGTCACTTTCTCGAACGGTCTCAAGATCAAAGCGGACGAGTTTAAGCCGATCGAGGAGAGCGACAAGTACCTCTTTACCGAAAAGTACTACAAGAATATTTACAAGGTCGATCTCAACGGCAGAGTCGGCGAGATCACATTGAAAAACACTCTCTTCTCGGGAAGCGGTGCGTGCTATGAGGCTCGTTATCCGAATAAGGTCGGTCAGAACGATTCTTTCTTTAATAACATGACGACGACGGTCGACAAGTACTGCAGCATCGAGCTTCAGGCTATTCTGCCGAGAGTCGTTGACGGCTTCCGCACGACGGAGGGCATGAGAGTCACGGGTCACCTCAGAACAGGCTGGCTCATCGAGACGTTCAACGTCAAGTCTTACGACCCCGAGACGAAGATCATCACATTCGACACCTACCCCGGCTACAAGCCCGACAACGGCTACGTCATCGGCGAGGATTACGGCGGATTTGACTTTATGTACGAGGGACGCACTACCGACTCCGTTTACTTCTCGAACCTCTCCGACCAGCTCGACTACGAGGGAGAATACTGGTTCGACAACTCTACGAAGATTCTGTACGTATACGATCCGAACGGCGACTACACCATCGCAACCGGCGAGGGCTTTATGACGCTCGACAACGCCGACTACATAAGCTTCGTAGGGCTCGAATTTGACGGATGCACAAGCGACGCTATCTACGCGCGTGACTCCGATTACCTCAGCTTAGACCGCGTCAAGATTTCCAATGTCTCCGGCAAGTACGCAATTTATGAGAACAACTGCTACGGATTCAAGCTCAAAAACAGCGAGCTTTGCAACTTCGGACAGTACGGACTTTATGCGGAAGCACGCAACAAGCAGTACCGCTACGTTCTCGAGACTCAGGAGATCGTCATCGACAACAACTACTTCCACGATTTCGGATTCATGGATTCGTGGCCGTCCGCTATTGAGATTTACCAGGCTTACGATGCGAAGATCACGCACAACGTCTTCACAAACGGCGCACACGGCGCGATACGTTACGACCGTTGCATCGATCTTTATATTGAGTATAACATTTTCGACAATATGATGATGACCACCGCCGACTTCGGCGCGGTCTACGCGACATTCCGCGCGTACACGTTCCGCTCGAACTACGTTCGCTACAATATATTTATGAATATCCGCGTAGCTGACGGCCAGTACAGCATTTACGCCGACGCGTCTTGCGGACAGGAGTTCACGAACAATCTGTTCTACAACGGCGGAAACCACGCGGTAACGATTAACGGCGGACGCGATAATGTTGTCAAAGACAACGTCATCATCAACGTAAATCACAACGGCGACTTCCTCCTGTACAAATCGGATGTCTACGCATATGTCGAAAAGAAGAGGGAAGACCCGAGCTACACGTTCGAGGAGTACGACAAGGAGTACGACATCCTCTTTGAGCTTGACCGCCTCCCGAAAGAGGGTAGCGAGTGGTACGAAGAGTGGCACAGTCGTTGGCCGATCCTCTATAACTACAACTTCGACATTGAAAATCTCGGCGACGTCAACTGCTATCTCACAACGGTCAACTACATCGAGAACAACATCGTCCTCGGTAAGCACATTCTCGAATCGACGGAGCTTTACGACCTCTTCGCGGTCGGCAAGGAGA
>CAYWTG010000275.1:0-1709 GCA_964461155.1 uncultured Ruminococcus sp. | reverse complement strand
CATTCCAATCATATACGGCACCGCCTCGTCGCGGAAATACGAAGACAGCTCGAAAGAATACTCCGCCGCCTCTTGCGCCGTAAATGTCAGCATACAATCAATGTGACCGTCGAGCTCATACGTGACGCTCGATGAGTAATCCAGACCGCCGAACGTACCGTGCGTCACGAGGCGACACTCGGCCTCACCGTTTTGTGTCCACTCGCTGTGCGCGACGACAGCCTCGCACGGGAGCCCGTTCTCGCATACACTAAGCTTCATCGGAGACGAAAAGAGCTCAGTCGGTTCGCATCCCGAGTCAAGTCGGCAAAAATCGTCGAAATATCCGATAATCTGCGACGGCAGACCGAGTGTTCCCGTGATGTATTTTCGACCGAGCACCGAAACGCTGTGCCCGTCAGCCGAAAGTTGCACGGGTGTGTACGGTGCTATCGCGTTGTTTGAGATACCGATATCGGAGTTTAGCCAAAACAGGCGGCTCATGCGCCACAGCTCGTCGTCTCCGTTCTGCGGTAAAACTTCGTCAGTAATGTCGAGATGCACCGACAGCTTCTCGGTGTAGTCGGTATTCGCGGCACTTACGGCGACGTTTATGTCTATCGTTTCAGAGCCAAAGCACTCGCACTTCACGCCGCACCAAAGCGGCAAAACCTCGCCGACTTCCATATTACGCGATATTGAAAAGGGAACACCGTTCGTATCAACGCCGTCAGTGTTAAAGCAAATGACATTATCCTTTGAATATTCCGTGTCTTCGGCGTCAGACAACGTGATTTTAATGTTCTCAAGATTCTCGGAAGCGTACAGCGCGATCTGGAACACATAGTGCTCGTTTTTTGCCGCGCGGTCGGACAGGGTGTGGCGTGTTGCCTCGTCAAGAGAGCACCAGACGGCGGGCAGATCATGCTTCATTCTGACAGGTCGAAGTCTGCTTTCGGCAACGGCGACGAACGGATGCGAATCACCGACGAATTTTCGCACCTCGTCGGATGTCATCGCAAATTCCATCGGATAAAAGCTGTCAAAATCGCACCGTGCTTCGTAACACAGCACCTCGGCCGCTTCGGCTTCGCTTTCATTCAGTTCCGAAAGCCAAGCATCGCTCGGGTGCATGGCTTCACGCGACATATATTCGCTCTTCGGTGAAAAGCTCTCCCCTGACAGCTCAAACGGCAGGTAGTAAAACTCGTAAACCCCGCTCACGGGTGCACGGAAAATCACGCAAACGCTCTCACGGTCACACTTTACCGTTTTGATATCGAATATCTCATTTTCGCCGACGCCGTCAACGCGCTTGCCGTATCTGATTCTGAAGCCAACACCGGAAAAGAGCGAGTCGTGCCTACGCCATTTAACAGTAACTTTCACATACTCCGAGCACGGAGCGTCGATGAGATACCTGTGATTTCCGAGCGTGGAGCGCACGCTCCAAGGGGATCTTGCACTTCTGTATTTTGTGATGTCAAACATAACCTATCCTTTCGTGTGCAAAATTGGGTGAGCTTATTTTTGCTTTGTTTTACTTTCAAAATCTGTCATGTCACCACCAATCCGGGACTAACTCTTTGAGTCAGACTGTTTTTTCGCCGTTTTCCTTACATTTTATTCTTTGCTATTTCAGTTTTCCATATTGAATGATCTTGACAATTTCCGCTTCAGTTGACAAGTTTTGTCTTGACACTCGGCACACTGCAATATTCGATTGGAAC
>CAYWTG010000274.1:0-1736 GCA_964461155.1 uncultured Ruminococcus sp. | reverse complement strand
CACATACATCGAGCAGGCGGGCGCGAACCTTTCGGGCGGTCAGAAGCAGAGACTTTGCATCGCACGCGCACTTCTCAAGCGTCCGAAGATACTTATCCTCGACGACTCCACAAGTGCCGTCGACACGAAGACCGACGCCTCGATCCGCGCGGCTATGCGTAAGTTTATCCCCACCATAACAAAGATCATCATCGCGCAGCGCACAGCCTCCGTTGAGGATGCGGATCGCATACTCATTATGGACGGCGGCCGCATAGTAAGCGTCGGAACTCACGAAGAGCTCCTCCGCGACAGCGAGATCTACCGTGAGATATACACATCCCAGAATAAGGCAGGTGCAGACAATGAATAAGAAAATGCCTCATTCTCCCGCTAAGGCCAAAAAGGGAACGATACCGCGTCTTCTCAAGATGCTTCTCTCGTTTTATCCCGCGATGCTCCCCGTGGCACTCATCTGCGTCGTGCTCAACGCGCTCGTCAGTGCCGTGCCCTCGGTATTCATGCAGAAAGTTATCGCTGTCATCGAAGAAGCTGCCGACGGCGCGCTTGCGTGGTCTTCGGTATCGGGACGCATATTCTCGCTGGTCGGTGTCCTCATCGTTTTCTACGTCATTTCGCTTTCGTCCGGCATTATCTATAACCAGCTCATGGCGATAATCACGCAGGGCACGCTCAAAAAGCTCCGCGAGAAGATGTTCGACCGTATGCAGACTCTCCCAGTTAAGTTCTTTGATACGAACAACCACGGAGACATCATGAGTACGTATACGAACGATATCGACACGCTTCGTCAGTTCGTTTCGCAGTGTATGCCGCAGCTTCTCATCTCCGGTATCACCGTCGTGACGCTTCTTGCGATCATGATCTACTTCAGCGTTTGGATGACGATCGTCGTTGTTTGCGGCGTCGCCGTTATGACTATCGTCACAAAGAAGGTCGGCGGCGGCTCGGCGAAATACTTCGTCCGTCAGCAGAAAGCGGTCGGTAAGGCCGAGGGATTTGCCGAGGAGATGATGAACGGCCAGAAGGTCATCAAGGTCTTCTGCCACGAAGACGAGAGCCGCGCGGATTTCGACGCGATAAACGACGAGCTCTATCGCGAGTCTGAGCGCGCGAACAGATACGCCAACATTCTCGGCCCTATCCTCAATAATATCGGCAACGTGCTTTACGTTATCGTTGCCATCGCGGGCGGTGTGCTCATGGTGGCTGATGTTCCGAATGTCGGACTCAGCTCGATCCCGTTCGGTATCAGCATCGTCGTTCCTTTCCTCAACATCACAAAGCAGTTCTCCGGAAGCATCAGCCAAGTCTCCCACCAGATCAACGCAGTTGTCATGGGAGTCGCAGGTGCGAACCGTATATTCAGCCTCCTCGATGAGGAGAGCGAGCAGGACGAGGGATATGTTTCTCTCGTGAACGTGAAGTACGAAAACGGCAAGCTCGTCGAGTGTGAGGAAAAGACTCACGAGTGGGCATGGAAGCATCCTCACTCCGCCGACGGAAGCGTCACTTATACGCCTCTTACGGGTGATGTCGTTCTCGATTCCGTCGACTTCGCGTATGTCGAGGGCAAAACGGTGCTTCACGACGTGTCGATCTACGCAAAGCCCGGCCAAAAGGTCGCGTTTGTAGGTGCGACGGGTGCGGGAAAGACCACGATCACTAACCTGCTCAACCGTTTTTACGATATCGCCGACGGTAAGATCCGCTATGACGGTATCAACGTAAATAAG
>CAYWTG010000273.1:0-1739 GCA_964461155.1 uncultured Ruminococcus sp. | reverse complement strand
ACGACCTCTCTCGCGGAATGTACGCCTACGGAAATATCGTCGTCGGAAACGGAACGCTCCCCGAGGACGACCACAACTGGCACGGCGGCGGCAGAAGCTTCAACCACCACAACGGCTGTGAGCACTGCTACTGGAACAATATCAGCATCGACGCGGGATATTTCGCGTTCGGCGGTGACATCACCTACTGGCTGAACGACGGAAACTGGAACAGCTTGTTCCCAGGTATGCTCGGCGCGTCGCGCGACATGGGCACGGAGAGATACTTCGGCAGATACCCGACCTATCGCGACTACGCCGAATCCCTCGCAAAGTACGACGAGATGAGAAAGTCGGAGGACTACGTGCCGTACAGCTCCGCCGAGGAGCGTCGCACGCGCTCTCCGTTCGCGAACCACTACGAAAACAACCTCATCTTCCGCGCATCGCGCCCGTACAAGTTCGATAACGGCCTCGAGACGGCAACGGGACTTGAGACAAACTACGTCACAAACGACGACCCCGGATTCGTAGATCTCGAAAACCGCGACTACCGCTTCCGCGAGGACGCCGAAGTATTTGAGAAGATCCCCGGTTTCATCGCGCCCCCGTTCGAACGCATGGGTCCGACCGAGGACTGATCCCCTCCTGAGCTAAAGGTGCTCATGGGGACGAAAACGCAAGCGGCGGGAATAATATTCTCACCAAACGCTTCGCCGCGCCTCTCTCGCCTCCGCGCGAGCGCATATTTATGTTAATTTTTTCGTCGGTTCTCCCCGACACGCCGCCTTTTTTGCGGCAGAAAGGATATAAATCATGAAAATAGGTACACATTACGCCTACTGGGACAGAACTTGGAAAGCTGATTACATCGCACTCTGCCACCGCGCAAAGTCCTGCGGTCTCGACGTTCTCGAGGTCGGCGCGGGAGATCTCCTCACGATGTCCGACACAGAGCTCGAAAAGCTCCGCGACACCGCGAAAGAGCTCGGCCTCGAGATCTCCGCAAACCTCGGTCCTCCGAAGGATCGCGACATCTCGAGCGCAGACCCCGCAGTTCGCGAGGCTGGCGTTGAGTTCCTCTGCGGCATCCTCCGTCAGATGAAGAAGCTCGACTGCAAGATCCTCATCGGCGCGCTCTACAATCACTGGCCCTATGACTTCGTTGACATCGACAAGCCCGCGCTTTGGGCTCGCGCCGTCGAGGGAATGAAGAAGGTAGGCGACGTTGCGGACGAGCTCGGCCTCACGATCGCTCTCGAGATACTCAACCGCTTTGAGTCCTGCATCCTCAACACCGTAGAAGAGGGACTCCGCTTCTGCGCCGACGTTGACCGCAAATCCGTTCGCCTGCTCCTCGACACCTTCCACATGAACATCGAAGAGGACAACATCGGCGACGCATTCCGCGCGGCGGGCAACATGGTCGCTCACGTTCACGTCGGCGAAGCAAACCGCAAGCTCCCCGGCACGGGCAGAAATATGCCTTGGGGCGAGATCGCACAGGCTCTCCGCGACATCGACTACCACGGTATGGTCGTCATGGAGCCGTTCATCTTAAACGGCGGCGAGGTCGGCGACTCCATCAAGGTATGGCGTGATCTCTCCGGCGGCGCGGACGGCGCACGTCTCGACGAGATGATGACAGAGTCCGTCAAATTCCTCAGAAGCCTCGAGGCTTAAATTTCCGCATCTGAAAGGACTAAAGCTATGATTTGGACAATGGGCGAAATGATCGTTGAGATCATGCGCGAAAAGGT
>CAYWTG010000272.1:0-1743 GCA_964461155.1 uncultured Ruminococcus sp. | reverse complement strand
GTATATATAATACCACACCTCTGTCGATTTGTCAAGAGCATTTTTTGATTTTTTCAAAAAATCTGCGCCTCCCGCGCAAAACGCCGCCGCGAAATATATATTTCCCGATTTCCCGCACGATGCGACACCCGTCGCGGGCGCGGCCGAGATATAATTTTATATCATCACTTCGCGACGGAGACTTCATATATATGAAAGAAAATATAATCACACCCGTACAGCCCGAGATCGACCCGAATGCGCTCCCACAGATCACGGATTTGCCGCGAAGCACTCCCGATGCCTCGCTTCCTCTGCCCGACGTGGAAGCGCATGACGACGGCGCGGCGACAGCGGAAGAATATATTAATGATACCGTGCTTCCCGATGATCCCGCTTCGATCGAGGAGACGGGAAATGCCGCCACTGTCCGCGAGAGTTCCGCCGAGCACGTGAGAACGACTCGCGCGACACTCACATTGCGCCTCGGGGCGATACTGCTCGCAAGCCTCGCCGTCATCATCGTCGGCACTCACGCTGCCGCACTCGCCCGAAAATCACCGCCCGCTTCGGAGCTCCTCCTCTCCGAGCTCCTCGGAGTCACCCCCGCGCGCCGCCGAGCCGCAAATACACTCGAAGAAGCGAGCGGCGGTAAATCATCCGAAGCCGAGACGCCCCGCGAACCCGACGAAACCGAACCTCCCACAGAGATCGCGCCCGATCTTCCCGAGCCGACCAGCTACCCCATATCATCCGTCAATCTCGCGGTCGCGCCCGATAACGCGCTCGAACTGATAAACGAAACTCCGTATTCGGTCGATTGCGTGCCCCTCCTTGAAAGTTACACGCCGCTTTCGCACGAGATCGCAGAAGAATACGGCTCGGATGCGCCGTGCGTGCTCATTATCCACACCCACGGTACCGAGTCCTACAGCCCGCAGTCGGCAGAGTCATACAGCACCGACGAGTCGTTCAGAAGCACGAACGCAGAAGACGGCGTCGTTGCGGTCGGGCGTGTCATCGCCGAAACCCTCGAACGCCACGGCATCGGGTGCATACATATTGAAACAATGTTCGACGCGGAGGACTACAACGCCGCATATGCCGACGCCGCCGTCGAGCTCCGCCGAATCACGAGCGAGTACCCGTCGGTGAAGTTCGTCCTCGACGTGCACCGAGACGCCATGACAACGGGCGACGGAACGTCACTCCGCACTCTCTCGGACGGCACGGTGAACACGGACGGCATCCGCGCGGCGCAGATAATGCTCGTCGTCGGTACGGACGCGGCGGGAAGCTCACACTCAGAGTGGAAAGAAAACCTCGCCTTTGCCGCGAAGCTTCAAATGAGCGCGCTCGCTTTCGACCCCGAGCTGATGAGGGCGATAAACCTGCGCTCGGCGTCGTTTAATCAGCAGTACGCACCGTGCAGCCTGATAGTGGAAGTGGGCACGGCCGCAAACAGCATAAATGAGGCCAAACTCGCCGCGGGAGTCTTCGCCGAGGCCGTCGCACGCGTCATAACGGGCGCGACGGACGAGTGAATGTGCAAAAATGCCTTATTTGACAGGCATTTCAGGCGTTCGGAGGGCACATTGACGAAAGCGAAAAAACGCGAAAAAACTTTAAAAAAGGTGTTGACAAGGGGGAAAGAAAGTGATATAATATACAAGCTGTCAGCGAGAGCGACACAAACGAAGCTCGAAAGACAGCACGGCTCATTGAAAATTGAACAACAAGACAACAAATGATTTAACAAGTCAA
>CAYWTG010000271.1:0-1759 GCA_964461155.1 uncultured Ruminococcus sp. | reverse complement strand
GTCAAAACGGCGGAAGAGTTTATGCGGTATACCGTTGACGCGATGAACGTCGACGCACGCTACATCCCGAATGCGCACGACATCGAGCGGATCGAAGAGATCGCAGAGGAGCGTTTCCGCGAGGAGAAAAAGAACGGCTTTGCCGTGAGATCTCCCGCGTTCTCGTTTGAAAAGAGCGTGCGCTTTGACGGAGGACTTATCACGCTCTCGTGCGAAGTCAAGAACGGAAAGATAAGCTCGGCACGCCTCGGCGGCGACTTCTTCACCGCTTGCGACGCCGATACACTTACCGACGCGCTTGTCGGATGTGACTTCAAAAGAGACGATGTCAGAGACGCGATACTTCGCTCTGCGTTCGGCGTGATGGGAATGGACTGCGAGACGCTGTCCGTGCGCCTGTCGGAGAATATATAATAAAAAACGAAAAAGTCCCTCGCGGATATCCGAAAAACGGACACCTCGCGAGGGACTTCGGTATTTTCTCGAGACAGCTTATTTTGTTATCTTCTCAAAATCGGCGGCACCGTGGCGGCACAGCGGGCAGACGAAATCCTCGGGGAGAGTTTCGCCCTCGTAAACATATCCGCAGATCTTGCAGACATATCCGACCTTTCCGTCTGTGTCGGCGGTGGGCTTTACGTTCTCGTGATAATACGTGTAGCTCATCGTGTCGCGATCGGAGAGGACTCTCGCCTCGGTGATCTCGCAGATGAACATACCGTGCGTGTCGAGGTCGACATAGTCGCGAACCTTGAGCGACATGAAGGAGTTGATGTATCTTGTCAGATATAACAGCCCGTTGTCGCTTCTCGCGCTCTCGAATCCGACGAATTTGTCGGTGTTACGTCCGCTTGCAAAGCCGAAGTTCTCGAAAACCTTAAAGGGCGCGTCGACGGTCAGACAGCAGATGTTCATCTTGCCGGTCTGCTTTATGATGTGGTGAGAGTAGTTTTCTTTGTTTATCGTGACGGCGAGTCTGTTGGGGGTGTTTGTGACCTGAGTTACCGTGTTCACGATAAGACCATTGTCGCGCTTGCCGTCGTTTGACGTTACGACGTAAAGGCCGTAGCCGATGTTCGAGAGAGCGGAAAGGTCGTTCTTTTCGGCTGTGTCGCGTCTTGCGAGATAGTCGCGGCAGAGCTCGTCGGCGAGAGCGTCAAGTTGTGCGCTCGACTCGTCGTTCAGCGCGGAGGTGATGCGGACGGTGTTCTCGGCGTATGTCAGCTCAGGGCTCTTTTCGAGCATCGAGCGCATGACCTTCGTCGCCATCGGAGCCCAGCTTCCGTTCTCGATGAACGCCACCGTGCGCTTTTTGTAAGAGCGTTCGGTGAGGTGATTTATAAATTCACGCATGAACGGGAAGATGTCCGCGTTGTAGGTCGTCGTAGCGAGAACGAGCTTGCTGTAGCGGAACGCATCCTCAACAGCCTCAGCCATATCGTCGCGTGCGAGGTCGGTCACGACGACTTTCGGGCAACCGTTCGCGCGGAGCTTCTCGGCGAGGAGCTGTACCGCTTTCTTCGTGTTGCCGTAAACCGAGGTGTACGCGATGACGATGCCGTCGTCCTCCGCCTCGTAGCTCGACCAGGTGTTGTAAAGGCCGAGGTAGTAGCCGAGGTTTTCAGTGAGCACGGGGCCGTGAAGCGGGCAGATCTTGTCGATGTCGAGCGCGGATGCTTTCTTCAGAAGTGCCTGCACCTGCGCGCCGTATTTGCCGACGATGCCGAAGTAGTAGCGTCTTGCCTCGCAAGCCCAGTCT
>CAYWTG010000270.1:0-1802 GCA_964461155.1 uncultured Ruminococcus sp. | reverse complement strand
CCCTCGCGTCTTGCCGTTTATCGGCGTGGGAGAGCCGAACTGCTTTGCGACGGATGACCTGAACGGGCGATGTGTTCGCATCGGAGAAGACGATGTGCCGATCGGCGACAAGATAATGCTTCGCGCCGCAAACTGCGACTCTGCGGTATTCGCCTGTGTCACGGGACGTGCGCTCGCCGCGTCGCGCGATATCATAGGAGAACTCGGCCGCGCGGGAGCCGACGTGATCTTCGAGCTTTCGGGAGAAGCGGAGCTTGTCGGACGAGACGAATATATCCGTGCCGCATCGTGTGCCGCCTCGGGACGTCATAACTGCGCCGTCATCAGCGCGTCGGCCGGAGACGGAGAGTCAACGACGGACTATATTTTCTTGGGCCACAGCATCATTTCAAATAACGGAAGCATCATCGCCGAGCGTCTGCCGTTTGCAGATACCGAGCTCACATCATGCGTTATCGACACCTCTCACCTCGCCTTTGACAGACGCAAAAATAAGCTCGTGCAGTGTGCCGACGGATTTAAAACGATCGACGTTACGTTTGATGATACTGAAACGTGTATCGACGGCGTGATCGATCCCTCGCCGTTCATCCCGCATGACAGCGAAAAGAGACGCGAGAGATGCGCGCTCATCCTCGAGATGCAGTCCCGCGCGCTCGCACGCCGTCTTGAGGCCGCGCACGCGAAGAGTGCCGTCATCGGAATATCTGGAGGCCTCGACTCGTGCCTGTCTCTCCTTGTGAGCGTCCGCGCGATGAAATATCTCGCACGTCCCGTTGAAGACATTACTGCCGTGACCATGCCGTGCTTCGGCACGACCGCGAGAACGAAGGGAAATGCAGAAAAGCTTTGCGAGATCCTCGGTTGCTCTTTCCGCACGGTCGACATCGCCGACGCCGTAAATCTTCATTTCCGCGACATCGGACACGACCCGTCGAGCCACAATGTAGTCTACGAAAACGCGCAGGCGCGTGAGCGCACGCAGATAATCATGGATATCGCAAACGCCGACGGAGGAATCGTTGTCGGTACGGGCGACCTTTCCGAGCTCGCACTCGGCTGGGCGACATATAACGGCGACCATATGTCAAACTACGGTACAAACGCGGGAATACCGAAGACGCTCATTCGCCACATCGTCGCGTACTGCGCGGACACAGCTGAGCTTGAGGGAGATCTGCCGCTTGCCGAAGTGCTTCGAGATATCCTCGCCACACCCGTGAGCCCCGAGCTTCTCCCGCCGAAAGAGGGCGAGATCGCGCAGAAGACGGAAGACCTCGTCGGCCCCTATGAGCTTCACGACTTCTTCCTCTATCGCTTCGTCAGATACGGCGAGAGCCCCGAGAAACTTCGCCGCACCGCGCTTGCCGCATTCGCGGGAGTTTATTCCGACGAGATCATCACCGGATGGCTTCGCGTCTTCATGCGCCGCTTCTTCACTCAGCAGTTTAAGAGAAGCGCGCTCCCCGACGGCGTGAAGATAGGCTCGGTCGGCCTTTCACCCAGAGGAGATTTCGCTATGCCGAGCGACGTTGCGCCGTGGAAACTCGATTTCTGAGACGAAATATTCACCGAAAACGGCCGCGCGGGTGAAAAAACAGCCGCTAAAAGCGGAAATATAATAAAAAAACAGAAAATTTTCAAACTTTGTATAGATATTTGAAGCAAGATATGATATAATTTAAGTTGCCAAGAGCGCATCATGGGATTTTTGCGCGCTTTTGCAAACCCACAAGTCAAAAAAATAATTTTTTATATTTTGGAGGACTACAACCAATGTCAAAGAAGTATGTATACCTCTT
>CAYWTG010000269.1:0-1829 GCA_964461155.1 uncultured Ruminococcus sp. | reverse complement strand
CTCCCGGGCAACGGCGGTATCGCAAAAGATGCCACCTGCGTGCCCATCAGCGCGGTCGATATCGACAGCATTGTCGACTTTGCCGTCGCAAACAAAATAGATTACGCCGTCGTGGCTCCCGACGACCCGCTCGTCCTCGGTTGCGTCGACGCCTTGGAAAGCGTCGGAATTCCCGCTTTCGGCCCCCGCGCGGACGCCGCTATCATCGAGGGAAGCAAGGTCTTCTCGAAGCACCTCATGAAAAAATACGGCATTCCCACAGCGGCTTGCGAGATCTTCGACGACATGAACGCCGCGCTCGAATACCTCAAGGACGCGCCCGTCCCCACCGTAATCAAAGCCGACGGACTCGCGCTCGGTAAGGGCGTCATCATCGCCGAAACCCGCGAGGCTGCCCGCGACGCCGTGCTCGCCATGATGCGCGACAAAACATTCGGCAAGAGCGGCGAGCGTATCGTCATCGAGGAGTTCCTCACCGGCCCCGAAGTCTCCGTCCTCTCCTTTACCGACGGCGAGTGCGTCATCCCCATGATCTCATCCATGGATCACAAACGCGCCGGCGACGGCGATACCGGCCTCAATACGGGAGGCATGGGAACCGTCGCACCGAATCCCTACTACACCGACGAGATCGCAGCCGAGTGCATGGAGAAGATCTTCCTCCCCACCGTCCGCGCCATGAAAGCGGAGGGCCGCACCTTCAAGGGTTGCCTCTATTTCGGACTCATGCTCACCGCAGACGGCCCCAAGGTCATCGAGTATAACTGCCGCTTCGGCGACCCCGAAACTCAGGTAGTGCTCCCGCTCCTCGAGAGCGACCTGCTCACCGTAATGCAGGCGACAACAAACGGCACTCTCGCCGAAACCGAGGTCCGCTTCGCAGACCGCCACGCCTGCTGCGTCATCATGGCCTCCGGCGGCTACCCCGAGTCTTACGAAAAGGGCTTCGAGATCACACTCCCCGACTCTGTTTCGGATAGCGTCTACGTCGCGGGCGCGGCGGCAGACGGCGATCGCCTCGTTACTTCCGGCGGACGCGTCCTCGGTTGCGTAGGCGTCGCCGACAGCCTCCCCGAGGCGATAAAGTCAGCATATAAAATCACCGAGAGCATCTCTTTCGAGGGTGCGTTCTTCAGACACGATATCGGCGGCCGAGCTATGGCTGCCTTGGAGGAAAACTGATGGTTTACAGAATTTACGTTGAAAAGAAAAAAAGCCTCGCCCATGAGGCGCACGCCCTCCTCTCCGACGCCGTCGGACTGCTCGGCATAAAATCCCTCACCGACGTCCGCGTCATCAACCGCTACGACGCGGAGAACATCACCGAGGAGCTCTTCGAGCGCGCCATCGGTACGGTCTTCTCCGAGCCTCAGCTCGATATCGCCTCAAAAGAGGTCGAGCTCGACGGTGCGACGGTCTTCGCCGTCGAATATCTCCCCGGCCAGTACGACCAGAGAGCCGACTCCGCCGCGCAGTGCATCCAGATCATCTCACAGGGCGAGCGTCCCACCGTCCGCACCGCAAAGCTCTACGCCCTCTACGGCGAGCTGTCCGACGCGGAGATCGCAGAGATCAAAAAGTACGTCATCAACCCCGTCGAGGCGCGCGAGGCCTCTCTCGAGCTTCCCGCAACCCTCGCAACAAGCTACGACATCCCCAACTCCGTCGCTACACTTGACGGATTTATAAAGCTCGACCGCGACGGACTTTCCGCCCTCGTCTCCGAGCTCGGCCTCGCGATGGACACCGATGACATCGCGTTCTGCCAAGAATATTTCAAAAACGAAAAGCGCGACCCCACGATCACCGAAATTCGCATGATCGACACC
>CAYWTG010000268.1:0-1839 GCA_964461155.1 uncultured Ruminococcus sp. | reverse complement strand
TGCCCCTGCACCCCACCGCCTTTTTGAAAAAAGGCGGGCGAAAAACTTTGTGAAAGGGGATTTTGGCGGAGTTTTGTTATAGAGGCAAAGTTTTCTGCAAAGCGTTAGTTTTCGCCGACGGCGTGCATTTCGCCGTCCCGAGCCTCCCTCCCGGAGGGAGCCTTTAGTGAGTACGCAACTTTCATCACAAAAAACTAACGACACATCCAATCTCACGTACAACCCGTCGAAACTCCACCTACAGTTTGGCGGCGTTTGCTTACGGGCGACATACTTGGGGTGGAGTTTCGGCGGGTTACGCGGCGGTTTGGCGGGGGATTTTCGGGGATTTGTCAAATTACTATAATTTTCCTGTCAATTTCGCAAATGCACTTGACAGAACGCGTGTTCGGTGTTATAATCATAGCACAAGCAAAGAACATTCGTTCGACGAATCGAGCGGAGACTTCATAAATTTATGCCGAAAGGAGGCATTTTCAGTGATTCAACCATTTAGAGAACGTCAGGTCGCCGCCATTTGCGACTCTTGCGGGGACGCCATATTCGCGGGCGATCTTGCATACGTCATCGGCGAGGAGATCATGTGCTTACAATGCATCGGAGAATGTGCCGTTATCGCTTCTCATGAAAATTTACTCGAGAACATTTGTTCCTCGGAGGCGCTGCACGATGATGACGCTTGCGACATCGGATGCCGTGAAAACAGCTATGCTGACGACGCGGGCGGTGTTCGATGCGAAAATTCACAAATTGCGTCCGACGCGACGGAAAGGAGTACTTTATGAAAAACAAGCTAACGCTTCGTGCGGTAGATCAGCTTCGCAGTCTTCGTGCTCGACGCTGTGCCGTGGAATGTATGAAGCTTCGCGGGGAGAGCGAGGCGGCCGAGCATCTCGAGTGCGCCATTGAGGCCGAGGAGCTGGCTCTCGCCTCGATGCACCCCGATGACCGTCACATTCTGAATCGCCTCTTTATCGAGCGTGAGGCGGGATGTGTCGAGCGACTTTGCGACGAGCTTGAATGCACGGCGAGCACAATCTACCGCCGCCGCAGGCACGCTCTCGCGGAATATGCACTGCGCCTGTTCGGTGCGTCCGCGCCCGAGGAGGTCGGCGGCACGCCCGGTTCAAGCGCGAGTGCGGAGAACGCGGCAAGCTTAGGTGGAGCGGGGTCGTTTGGGACGCTTTGCGGTGACGCTTCGTGTGCCGACGGCGCATCCGTTTCAAGCGCGAGTGAGTGTGACACGTCGAGTGCGTGTGGTGCGGGCTCGCCTGCCGCTCCTTGCGGCGAAAAACTTATCCGCGACGGCGGTGATGCCGAATGACGAGCTCCGAAAAGCGTGAGGCGTTGGCTCGCGAGATAGTCTTTGCCTCTGCGGACTGCTCGGTCGCTTCGCTTCTTGAGCGAGTCGGGGTCACGGAGTCCGAGTACGCGGCCCTGCTCTGCGACGGAGAGTTTATGGCGCGTCTCGGAGAGCTTTCCGCGCACGCCGCAGAGGCCGAGAGCGCACGCGTGCTCCGCTCGCTCGGTGAGCTCTCGAAAAGCGGTGACGTGAAGATCGTTCGACTTTATTTCGATCTTTTGGACGAGACGAGGTCGAAAAACGGCGATGACGGCGGCGATGTGACGACGCTCTGTCGCGAGATCTGGGGGTGATGCTCCCTTGAGCGACTACGTTTTCGGCGAGCGTCACCGCGAGTATATGAAACGCTGTCTCACCTCTACGGTGAATGTTGCGGAGGGCTCGGTCAGGGCGGGGAAGACCGTCGATCACGTATTTGTGTTCGCGACGCTCCTTGAGAGTGCGCCGGACAAATATCATCTCGCCACGGGCGCGAC
>CAYWTG010000267.1:0-1867 GCA_964461155.1 uncultured Ruminococcus sp. | reverse complement strand
TATTGAAGTTATGCTCGCGCGAATACTCAAGTGCTTTTTCGATAAATGTACTCATATATCTCTCCGAAATCAGCCCGCAACGTCGCAGAGCATCTTGTATGTGTCGGCAAACGTGCGCTTCTTTTCTTCGATGATAGCCTTCATCTGCTCGATCTCGGCCTCGGTGCACTTCTCGAGCATACCCTCCTTGAGAGTGCCCTTGTACATTCTGTCGAGAACCTGCGAGAAGTAGATACCGGTCGTTACGATCTCACCGGCCTTTTCGCAGAGGATGAGGTCGCTGTTGCCCGCGAGAAGCTCGTCAACGGCGCGAACGCCCATCTTTGTTGCAAGGAGTCTGTCGGAAAGGGAAGGTGTGCCGCCGCGAACGACGTGTGCCAGACGGCAGAACTTTGTCTCGACCCAAAGAGAGGGTGTACCCTCTTTCTCGGAGAGTTCCTTTGTTACGTTGTTGATCTTCTTTGCAAGTCTCTCGGAGCAGTCCTCAACGCCCTCGGAAACGATGACGATGAAGTTGCGCTTGCCCTCACGGCGGAGACGGATGATCTTTTCGATGCAAGCGTCCTCGTCGAAGCGGACTTCGGGAATGACAGCGTCAACGGCTCCGCAAGCGATAGCGGTGTTGAGAGCGATGTCGCCCGCGCCGCGTCCCATAACCTCAACGACGTTGCAACGTGCGTGAGACTCGCAGGTGTCGCGAAGACGGTCTACGTTCTCGAGAACGGTCTGCATAGCGGTGTCGAATCCGATGGTGTTGTCGGTAGCGGTGATGTCGTTGTCGATGGTTCCGGGGATACCGATCGTGGGAATGCCGCGAGCGGCAAGGTCGGTCGCACCGCGGAAAGTGCCGTCTCCGCCGATGGTGACAACACCGTCGATGTCGTGACGCTTCAGGGTGGCGATTGCTTTCTGCATACCGGACTCTTCCTTGAACTCAAGGCATCTGTCGGAGTAAAGGAAAGTTCCGCCGAGTGTTATCTTGTTTGAAACCTCGCGCGAGGTGAGAGCGATCATATCGTCATCGATCATGCCGCGATAGCCTCCGTAGATACCCATGACCTCGACTCCGCGTGCGAGAGCCGCACGTGTGACAGCGCGTACCGCCGCATTCATGCCGGGAGCGTCACCGCCTGAGGTAAGGACGCCGATTTTTCTGAATTTCTTTGTCATATGATTCTCCGTTTCTGCGGACACCGGATGTGTACCGCATAAAATTATTTTTACAATTATGCGAACGCTTTTTACTCACAAGCATCCACTGTATATTGTAATACAAAACGCCGACAAAATCAATACACTTGTGTTAATTTAGTGAGAAAATATGCAAAAATGCCCGCGAAATGTCGTCGCGAGCATGATTTGTCAGTTTGATTTTTTCACCCTGATGAGAAGTCTCTTCAAAGCACGTGCATTAAACGGGATGAGCGGATAGAGATAGTTGCGCTTGCCGTTGACTGTTCGGTTTGTGGCTATCAGCACGAGCGCAAGCACAAGGCCGAGAACAAATCCCACCCAGTCGAAAAGTGCCGTAAAGAGGAGCAAAAGCATCCGCATGAATTTAAAAGCGTAGCCGAGCTCGTAGCTTTGCTGAGTGAAATTCGCGATGGCGACGAAAGCGGTGTAGAGGATCACATCGGGCGCGAGCCAACCGACAGTCACGGCAAAATCTCCGAGCAGAAGTCCGCCGACCACGGACAGTGAGTTTGACAGCATATTCGGCGTGTTGAGAGATGCAAGCTTCAGTCCGTCGATCGCAAATTCTGTCAAAAACAGCTGTGCGATGATAGGTATCGAGCCCGCCTCTTTCGGTATGATGAATTTCAGCTGATCGGGCAGCATCGCGCCGTGACGCTGTGCGAGATACCAC
>CAYWTG010000266.1:0-1881 GCA_964461155.1 uncultured Ruminococcus sp. | reverse complement strand
AAAGAACAGCGTATATATCCATAATCGGCAGACCGAATGTCGGAAAGTCGACACTTATGAACAGCATTCTCGGCGAGAAGATATCCATCGTATCGTCAAAGCCGCAGACGACGCGAAACCGTATTGCCGGAATACTTACGCGCGGCGACGATCAGTTTGTGTTTCTTGATACTCCCGGTGTGCACAAGGCCAAAAACCGTCTCGGCGATTACATGATGAAATCCGTAAAAAGCACCGTCAGAAGTGCCGATGCCGCGATCCTCATTGCCGACGCCGCACATCCTGCGGGTAATACGGAGAAAAACCTCATCGATCAGATAAAGGCCGCAGATCTGCCGTCAATACTTGTGCTCAACAAGATCGACCTTACAAACGCAGAGACTCTCGCAAAAACCATAGCTTGCTATGCGGAGCTTCACGATTTCGACGCAGTCGTGCCCACATCGGCCGTAAACGGCAAAAATGTCGACATCGTGCTCAGTGAGGTCGAGCCTTTTCTTTACGAAAGCGAGTGGATGTTTGACGATGACGATGTGACCGACCAGCCCGAGCGTCAGATAGCGTCAGAGATCATTCGAGAGAAGCTTCTGCGTGTGCTCAACGACGAAGTGCCTCACGGAACGGCGATCGTTATAGAGGAGTTTCGCGAAAAAGGCAAAATGCTCAACATTCGTGCGGAGATATTCTGTGAGAAAGCGTCGCACAAGGGTATCATAATCGGCAAAAACGGTGAAACGCTCAAGAAGATCGGCTCGTATGCGAGATCGGATATCGAGGAGTTCTTCGGTGTGCGTGTATACCTCGATCTTTGGGTAAAGGTCAAGGAAAAATGGCGCGACAGCGACCTTGTCCTCAACACATTCGGCTATAATCAGAAAGATCTTGACTGAGGCTCGATATGGAGGAGTTAAAGACCACAGCTCTCGTAATTAACGAGAGACAGCTCGGCGAGGCGGACAAGCTTCTGACGATGCTCACCCCGCATCACGGAAAGCTTCTTGTTTCCGGCAAGGGCGTCTCGAGCCTGAGAAGCCGTCATATGGCGGCGTGTCAGATATTTTGCTACAGCGACTATGTTTTCAGAAAAACAAAGAAATATTACTACATTTCCGACAGTGACACGCAGGACTGCTTCTTTGACATACGCTTTGACGTTCTGAAAGTCGCGCTTGCGACGTATATGTGCGATGTGGCGTGCGACCTCTCTCTCGAGGGGATCGAAGATGAGGAGCTTTTCAGACTCATGCTAAACAGCCTGTACGCCCTCTCGTATAAGAAGAATCTGTCCGTCGACCACATCAAATCCGCATTCGAGTTCAGAGCGGCGGTGCAGGGAGGTTTTTTGCCCGTGCTCGACTGTTGCGGAGTGTGCGGACGCGACACGGCGGATGAGTTTGTGGTTTTCGATGTTATGAACGGAATATATCGCTGTGCCCACTGCACGAGCGTGATCGAGAAAGAGGGAATAGACCCGAACGGTACGGCCGAGATATATCACAGGCTCAACCGAACTGTCTTGACCGCACTCAGATTTATCGCGAGCGCGCCGCTTACGCGTTTTCTCTCATTTTCGATACCGGAAGAGGATGAAGAGCTTCTCGGCGTTTTTTGCGAGTCGTATCTTGTTTCTCATCTGGAGCACACGTTTGCGTCACTTAAATACTATAAGAATATAAAACTCGGCGGAACTTACTATGAATAAAAAATCCCTCGGCATTTTGGAGTTCGGAAAGATATGCGAAAAGCTTGCCTCGTGCGCCCAAACAGAAGGCGGTCGCGAGCTTGCGATGACACTTTCCCCGCTTTGCGATGCCGCAAAAGTCAGATATCAGCAAGAGCTCACAAGCCGCGCCAAGGATGAGGCTGCTCAGAGAGGACAAC
>CAYWTG010000265.1:0-1888 GCA_964461155.1 uncultured Ruminococcus sp. | reverse complement strand
GCAAGTTCGTGAAGGTGTGTCGAGAATATAACGCGACATCCGACAAGCGAAAGTCCCGATATAACCTCTCCCGCGATAGCCGAGGCTTCATAAGCACCCGTCGAGGAGAACGACTCGTCGAGAAGAACAAGACTTTTTCTCGTAATAACGTCGAATATAGCCTCGAGTCGCGAGCATTCTTCGCCGAGGCGTCCCTTGTCAATGGTATCTTCGCTTCCCTGGGGGAAATGCGTGTAGATCGCCTCGGCAGGGCTGATGACGCAACTTTCGGCGCACACGGGCAGTCCGAGCCCCGCCATTGCAAATGCGCATCCGACAGCACAGGTGATGACGGATTTACCGCCTCTGTTAGGTCCTGTGAGCACATATATTCTTCCGTTTTCGTCAAACGAGAAATCATTCGGCACAACGGCAGAATCGAGCTTCGTCGCGACGACGGGATTGCAAAGACCGACAGCTTCAAAACGAAGATCATCTCCGTCGGCGAGCGTTGGATAAGTCAGCGGGCATCCCTTTGCCTCGAGCGATCTCATCATAGCCGAAGCTTTCGTCACAAACTCGATCTCGGGGAGCATCTTTATGAGAAAGTCGGTGTTTTCAAGCACATACGTGCCGATCACGCGCTTCCAAGAGCGAAGCGACGAGCGGAAAACATCTCCGAGAGCGGAGCTGAGTGCGTAAGAGAGCGCGAGCTGTTGATTTTCGGACTGATCCTGTCTAAACGGGGTCAGCGGTGCGATACAGGTCATCTCGTCGGATTTAAAGTCAAGGCGTAAGATCTTGTCGATCAGCTGTCCCGATTTGAACTTGTCATTGTTGACAGAGAGAACACCCGCGGACTCCGCCTTGAGACGCGAGTCGAGGTTTACTCCGATGGTGACACTTTTGACCTCACGGACGCGCGATGTGAGCTCCTCGAGCCGCTTGTTGATGTTTTTGTAGTATTCACTTTCGGTGAGCGTCTCGATAACATCTGCCAAACGCCTGAACGCGCGGCTTTCGAGCGCGTCACGAAGGGGAAGCAGGCACTCTTTCATCATCGAGAGAACGGAGCTGTAAAGCTCGATCTCGGTGATGCTGTAAAGATAAGCTTCAGACGAAAAAGCGGGGTCAGTCGACATACGTCGAAGTTCGGTGATGTCGTTTATAAGCGGGACAAGTCGGTTGAGCAGTTCGCAAAGCTCGGGATGCGCGGCAACGTCGCGGAAAGTCTCCTGGCGGTACATAATGAGTTCGGGATCATCCGTAAAGAACTCACCAAGCTCAAAAGTACGCGCATCTATGAGCGTGTATAGCTCAAGCTGTTCTGCCGTGTACTCGGAAAGAGCGGTGTTTTTTGAAAATTCACATCTCTCGCGAGCTTCATCAGTCGGGAAGAGCAAGCTGATATTCGAAGTGTCAAGCTTTTCGTTTTTACTTATTTCCATTTTAATAATATTTGTCGTAATAAAGACCGGTCGGCGGGGTCATACTTGCGCCGTCAGCGCATCCCGCTCAACCCTATTTCATTTAATTATATCACACGACGCGAAAAAATACAATGACAATATGACAAGCGGTGTTAAAATCGGCGCGATAAATACTCAAAACTTGCGCGAAGACGAGCCGCGCCAGCGTCGTCAAGCACATTGATCGGCGACTCGAGTGTGATAAATCCGCTGTATTTGAGGCGTGAAAGCTCATTTGATATCGCATCAAAATCGATTTGACCATCGCGCGGATGATATATCGGTCGCAAAGCGGAAAAATCACGTATTTTGCCGATAAAGTCGCTGACGTGTACATGACGAACGCGAGAGGAGAGCGTCGCGTTTTGCAAAAACGAGACTTCTTCACCATGCAGAGCGGTCAGACGTGTGTCATATGTAAACTCAGCATTTTCAAAGCC
>CAYWTG010000264.1:0-1903 GCA_964461155.1 uncultured Ruminococcus sp. | reverse complement strand
ATACTATACTATATTTTACATGATTTTTTGTCATTTTTCAATAGGTTGATAAGTTTTTTTTATAAAAATGACGCGTTTTTTTTGTGGATAATAGCGAAAGACGGGTAAATTGCGCTTACATTGGAACTGTTTTAGGAGAAAAAGTGTCCAAATCACTTTTCGAGTGCATATGACAGGCACGCAAGGGCAAACGGAGCCGCGCTTTCGGTTCGGAGTATTCGATTACCGAGAGATACGGAAATAGCGCCGATTTCTTCCATTAATTTTGCCTCCGCCTCGTCAAAGCCGCCCTCGGGACCGATAACCACAGCGATGCCGGCGTCGCACGGTATGTTCTGCACGGCATCGCGAAGCGGGCGCGTTGCCTTTTCATAGCAGAAGAGAACCGTATCAAATTCCGCAAACGCCTCTGCCGCCTTCTTTATATCGACGCCCTCGTTGACCGCCGGGATAATTCCGCGTCCGCACTGCTTGGCACCCTCCTCGGCAATGCGCTGCCAACGGACGCATTTCTTCTCTATATCCGCGCTGTCAAGCTTTACCGTGCATCTTGAGGTGATAAGCGGTGTGATCGAGAAGGCTCCGAATTCGACGGATTTCTGCACCACCGTGTCAAATCTGTCTCCCTTGGCGAGTGCCTGAAAGACGGTAGCCCTGTACGGCGGCTCGCTGCGGCTTGCTTTTTTCTCGATAACGTCAAGCGTGACGCTCGACTGCGTGATCTCGGATATCTCGCATTCGTAATCGACTCCGCATGCGTCGCACAGCGTGAGACTGTCGCCGAGTCGCATTCTGAGTGAGCGCGAGATATGACTTGCGTCGTCGCCGCAAATAACGGCATGCATTTTTTCTCCGTCGTCGAAAAGAGCGGAGCTGTTTATGAAAAATCTTGGCATGGCTACTCCGACTATCATGAATTATACATATATTTTATCATATAACGCGAAATATGTAAAGAGGTAAGCGATTTTTGAGTTTTTTTGCAAAATAAAGAAAAAATCTTCCAGATTATGAGAAAGATGCTGAATTCACTTATCGCATTGCTGCTCGTTGCGGCAAGTCTTAATGCTCTTGTCGGCTGCACACGTGTTTCTGCGGCTGCCGAGCGACTGACGGAAGGCGTAACGCCGAGCAGTAATATACAAGCGGTCGATATTGACGAGAGGTTCATTTGGGCATACACCGACTTTGCGGCTGAGCTGTTCAGCAGCAGCTTTGACGGAGAAAATACCGCAGTATCGCCGCTGTCGATGCTGCTCGCGCTCGGGCTTGTTGCAAACGGCGCTGTCGGCGAGACTGCCGCCGAATATACGAGTCTTTTCGGCGGGATATCCGGCGACGAGATGAACAGCTATCTGTATTCGTATATTAAGGGTCTTGCGGACGGCGAAGCGAGCAAGCTTACCTCGGCAAATTCGCTTTGGCTCAATGCTTCCGAGGAATACGAGGTAAAACGCGATTTTCTGCAAAGCGCGGTCGACTACTACGAGGCGGATGTTTTCAGAGAGGACTTTTCCGATGCCACCGCAGACGAGGTCAATCGTTGATGCTCTGAGAATACGGACGGCATGATCGAGAACTTTGTCGATACGCTGTCTCCGAGCACGGCGGCGCTTATCGTGAATGCACTCTGCTTTAAGTTGCCACGGGAGGACGAATATTCCGACTATGCGGTGTCTGCCGGAGAATTTACAGCCGAGGACGGGAAGGTACGCAGAGCTGTGATGCTGAGCTCGAACGAGGATGTATATCTCGAAAGCAAGCTGGAGACGGGATTTATGAAAAATTACGAGGGCGGGCGTTATGCGTTTGCCGCGCTTCTTCCGAACGAGGGCGTGCCTCTTTCGACGCTTGCCTCTTCAATGGACGGAATGGTCAGCGACCAGATTTCAACAATGATGAA
>CAYWTG010000263.1:0-1910 GCA_964461155.1 uncultured Ruminococcus sp. | reverse complement strand
AACACCCGACTTTATTTTCAGCGCATTGCCCAATTCCCCCCCCGATTTTTGTGCAATATAACGAAAAGTGTGCGTTGTGATGACAAAATCGGAGGGGTAATTCTCTCCTGCAGCACATTTCTGCCGCAAATGAAAGATCCCGCATTCTCACGAAAAGTGAGTCTGCGGGATGTCGTTTTTCGCTTTTTTTACGCCAGAGCGGCTCCGAGTGCTTCGCACTCCGCAACTGCGCTGTCGTCGGGGGCTTCGTTGCATATTACAAAGTCGCACGCGAAGACTGCGCCGTCTGCGCGGCAGGTGTCCTCCCAGTTGCGCATCCACTCGCCGTCTCCCCAGCCGTATGAGCCGAAAAGCGCGATCTTCTTTCCCGAGAGACTGCTCTCGCAGGACTCGAACATCGGCGCGAACTCGCTCTCCTCAAGCTCCTCCGAGCCCATCGACGGGCAACCGAACGCTACAGCGTCGAAAGAGTCCATCATCGAAGCGTCAAACATCGAGCACTCGAGAAGCACAGCTTCCGCTCCCGCCTTTTCAGCTCCCTTTGCCACAGCCTGTGCCATAGCCTCCGTATTTCCCGTTCCGCTCCAATAAACAATTCCTACTTTGCTCATTTTTTATTCCTAACCTTTCATTTGATTTAATATATCAACCGAACACCGCAAGGTGCTCGACAGATTTTCCTCTCGCGTGGCACGCGCAGTAAGAGTCCGTGCATTTTTTATATTTTGCGAACGTCTTTTGCGCGGACGCTACATCGCCGTAGACTTTTCAACATCCGACAAGCTTACAGCCCTTCGCGCGGTTTTCGATAAATCCGCTTACGTCTTCGGGCGGATATCCGAGAAAAAGGCCGATCTCGTGCGGAAATTCTTCGCTTGATGCTACTCTCTTTGCAATTCGGGCTATACAGCGTTCGGGTGTTCCCGCGTAGCCGCATTTTTTCAGGATATCTGCGGCCTCCGCGTCGCTCAGATCGTTTTTCAGGCGCGACGGGCGGTAGATGTAGATCAGCGCGCGCTTTCCGTTATATCTGAGCGGCATTATGCGTAACCCCTTATGAGAGAGCGCGAGGTTCCAGTGGCGCACGTCGCGGCACAGCTCATCGCGGCTTTCGTATTCGCAGGTGAACATATTCCCGGTTTTCATCCCCGCAAGCGTGGGCGCGCAGTGTTTTACGAGCATTTCTTCGGACATTTTCGTCTCCTCACGCGAAGTTAGCATACGCTAACCGAATGCTGTTAAATTGAGGCACATCATCCTGCCTCGACATGATTATATCAAAAAATCGAACCGCGCTTCCACTCCGAAAAAAAAGAACACGACTCCGTTTGAACACATCTGCCGCGTGTCGGCGATGTCGAAGCCGTGTTTTTCGTTTTAATTTTTTCGCGCATCGCATGCCGTATGAGAAAAACTCCCGCGACGGCAGTTCGGAGCTTTGCGAAAACGACGAAGCGCGTCAAAAACCGCAAACGCCGTTTTCGGACATTTGCGGTTTTTTGACAGGTTTATTCTGTCGAAGCCGTATTCATATTAGCTCTCGCGAATACGCACAGGACATATTAATAGGGGAGCTTGCCCGACCAAACGGGGAACTTTTCTCCCTGTACCCAGTATGTGTCAGCGAGCTTTTCAAGAAGCGTGCCGTCGGTGAGCTCCGGGGAGTCGCTTTCAAGATTGAAGCAGCTAAGAGATCTTGCGGATTCATACGCTTTATCACCATGACAGGAGTCTATGACCTTTCCGATGTTGATGCACTGCTCAACGTAAGAATCTTTATCTGCGATATCATATGCACTGCCGCCGTTTGCTATGATATTTCCGGCATTGACACAGTAAACGATTTTGGTTTTACCGTAGCCGGCAATACCGCCCATATTCGCCGCACTGTCTACACCGTTTACAATATC
>CAYWTG010000262.1:0-1957 GCA_964461155.1 uncultured Ruminococcus sp. | reverse complement strand
CATGAGCACCGTTATATAAGGAAAAAGTATGCAGGATATATTTAAACCGCTATTTGACGAGTGCCGTCGAATGCTCCTCGAAAAGCCCGATTTTGTCGTCGCCATCGACGGCAGAGCAGCGGCGGGAAAGTCTACGCTTGCCGAAATGCTCTCTCGAGAATTCGACGCCTCTCTCATTCACGCAGATGACTTCTTTCTGCCGTTTGAAATGCGAAGCGAGTCGCGCCTTGCCGAGCCCGGCGGAAATATTCACTACGAACGCTTCGCTTCGGAGATCTGCGCGAATTTAGGTCGCACATTTGACTACGGCGTCTTCGACTGCTCATGCGGCGAGATCAAAACCACGCGCCGCGTTTTCTCGCAAAAGCCGGTAATCATCGAGGGCGCATACTCGCTCTCACCGAGATTCGGAAAATATTACGACATCTCCGCCTTTCTCACGGCAAGTCTCGACTCTCGGCTTTCGCGCATAGACGTGCGAGCACCGGGAAAACTCGAGATGTTCAAAAATCGCTGGATACCGCTTGAGGAGTCGTATTTTTCAGCCTACGACATCGAAAACGCGGCGGACTTTATTATAGACACTACCGACATCTGAGTCGGAATATAATATTAGGAGAAACACAATGGAACTTAGCGGAAAGAAAATCAACTTTTTGGGCGACAGCATAACCGAGGGAGTCGGCACGAGCTGTCAGGAAGCGATGTTTATTAACATAATCGCGCGTGAGGCTTCTCTTGCCGAAGCGAGAAACTACGGCATCAGTGCAACGCGAATTGCACGTCAGAATCCGAAAAACTGCGACATTGACGAGCTTGACTACTGCGCGAGATTTCCCGAGATGGCAGACGACGCGGACGTTGTCGTCGTGTTCGGAGGAACCAATGACTATGGCCACGGCAACGCTCCCTTCGGTTGCGACGACGACAGAACTCCCGACACGTACTGCGGTGCGCTCCATTTCCTCATGACCGGACTCATCGACAAATATCCGAACTCGGAGATCGTCTTTTTAACACCTCTCCACCGCGAAAACGAGGACGCGCCGAATATGCACGGCCGACCGCTCAAGGATTACGTCGACGCGATGCGTCGCACAGCAGAGAAGTACTCGCTTCCCGTGCTCGATCTCTACAGCTCCGGCGGAATATGCCCGACTCTCGAGTCGCACAGAAACGCGCTTTGCCCCGACGGACTTCATCCGAACGACGCGGGAAATCGCAAACTCGCTCAGCGGATAATGTCTTTTTTGAAAACGCTCTGACAACAGCACAAAAAATACCGTCGACGACTGCCGACGGTATTTTTTATGTGCGAGCTCTGTATGACATCCGCATTGTCCGAGCTTTACAGCTTGATCATTCTATATCGAATTTCGGAGGCACGTCGAGCTCGTGCGGAACGGGTGCGCCGTTCTTTTTTCTTTGACGTACACACTCTGTCAAAAGGTACTCGATCTGTCCGTTGACCGAACGAAAATCATCCTCCGCCCATGCGGCGATGGCAGAGTAGAGCTTTTCCGACAGTCTGAGCGGTATCTGCTTCTTTTCCGCCATATCAGTAGAGACTGCCCGAGTTCACGATGGGCTGAGCATCGTGATTTCCGCAAAGCACGACGAGAAGGTTTGACACCATTGCCGCGCGTCGCTCCTCGTCAAGATTGACCATTCCGCCCTCGTTGAGTCTCTCGAGAGCCATTTCCACCATGCCGACCGCGCCGTCTACGATCATCTTGCGTGCGTCGATCACAGCGGATGCCTGCTGACGCTGGAGCATCACTGCGGCGATCTCGGGCGCATATGCGAGGTACGTGATACGCGCCTCGACGATCTCGATGCCCGCTTCCGCAACCTTCATCTGGATCTCATCCTTTATACGTTGTGCGACGACTTCGCTCGAGCCGCGCAGACTTCCCTCGTCGGCAACGCCGTCGCCGGTCGTGTCGATGCCGGGTGC
>CAYWTG010000261.1:0-1994 GCA_964461155.1 uncultured Ruminococcus sp. | reverse complement strand
CGTTGAAGCGATATGGCATACTGCGCTTTCTTCCTGCGGGATGGAGTATTCCGTATGTGGCGGGGTCGTAAGTTTCCTGAAACACGGTGACGTAGTCCGCGCCGCATTCGTGCAGATAGCGGTAGTCGTCGGTATTTACGGGATAAATTTCGAGAGAGACGTTCTTAAAGTATCTTCGCGCGATTCGGCAGGCTTCGCCGATATATTCGACAGGGCTGAACTTCTCGCTTTCGCCCGTCAAAATGAGCACGTCCTCCATGCCCGACTTTGCGATTATCTTCATCTCGCGTTCGATCTCGTCGGAATTCAATTTCATTCGCCGTATTCCGCTCGACTTGTTGAATCCGCAGTACAGACAGCGGTTTTCGCAGTAATTCGATATGTAGAGCGGCGTGAAGAGGGAAACGGTATTTCCGAAATTTCGTGAAGTGATCTCGGCGGCCTTTTGCGCCATCGGCTCAAGATACGCTTCGGCGGCGGGAGAGAGCAGTGCGCAAAGGTCATCTACGGTGCACTTTTCGTGCGACAGCGCGGAGATGACATCGCGCTCTGTGTATTTCTCTCCGTCGTATGAGGCGACGTGTGACAGGACCTTGAAATACAGCTCGTCGCCGATCCTTTCCATCCCGTTTTGATATTCCGTATGCTTTGGAAGTTTGTAGCTTTCTATCGTGTAAGTCTTATTCTCCATTTTATCTTTCCTCGGCATTCAAAAATCCCGTCAGAGGGTCGGATGCTTCGCCGCCTCTCGGCAAAACTCGGCCGAGTTTCGCAAGATACGCGAGACGTCCGGCGATAACGGCGTTTTTGAACGCTTCGGCCATCAGCGGAATGTCTCCCGCCGTCGCAACGGCTGTGTTTGCCATAACTGCGGCGCAGCCCATCTCCATCGCCTCGCAGGCTTCGCTCGGTCGACCGATCCCCGCGTCGACTATGATCGGAAGATCTGTTTCGTCGATGAGTATACGTATGAACTCACGCGTCGCAAGACCTCGGTTTGAGCCGATCGGTGAAGCGAGCGGCATAATGCACGCGGCACCGGCGTCGACGAGCTCACGCGCCGTGTAGATGTCGGGGTACATATACGGCATTACGGTAAATCCATCTTCGACGAGGAGTTTTGCAGCGCGAACGGTTTCGGCGTTGTCGGGAAGCAGATATCTTGCGTCACGGATTATCTCGACTTTCACAAGATCACCGCAACCGAGCTCGCGTCCGAGTCTCGCTATTCGAACGGCCTCCTCGGCATTTCTCGCGCCGCTTGTGTTCGGTAGGAGAGTGACGCCTTTCGGGATGCACCCGACTATGCTTCCGTCGCCGTCCGCACTGTTCGCGCGTCTGACGGCGAGAGTTATTATCTCTGCGGAAGCGTTTTCGACGGCGGCCTTTATGAGGTGTGAGGAGTATTTGCCGCTTCCGAGTATAAAGCGAGAATTAAATTCGTATTTTCCGATTTTCAGTTTATCGTCTTTCATTTTGAACTTTCCTTTCTTTTCTCATTTGCAAGAGTATCTATAAGTCTCAGTGCCATGTGGGCTTCGTGTGCGGCGCACAGCGCGACTCTGCTTGAAATGAGGCAGTCGCTTGAGGTGACCTCGCTCACGCCGTCGCCGCAAACGTAAAACCTCTCCGACACGCGGCGGGTCTTTATAAGATTTGCGTCTCCGAGCCCCGCCATGCCCGAGGCGGCTATCAGGTACCTGTCGCGAGTGTCACAGAGCACGGCTTCGGCAAGCGCAGCTTTGCTTTCGGCAGAGTCAAACGCCTCGCACACGATGTCGGCGTCGTGAATGAAGCTTAGCGCATTTTCTCGCGTGATGCGTGCGATATGTGTTCGCAAGTCGACATACGGCGCAAATTCGGCGATATTTTGTGCCGTGCTCTCGCATTTTGTCTGTCCCACCTGACAAAGCTTGTACTGCTGTCGATGCAGATTCGAGAGCTCCACGCGGTCGAAGTCGCACAGTATGAGGCGCCCGACTCCCGCGCGGGCA
>CAYWTG010000260.1:0-2005 GCA_964461155.1 uncultured Ruminococcus sp. | reverse complement strand
CTCAAAGGTGATCGGAGTCTCGCCACCGAGGACGATAGTGCCGCTTGTTTCTCAGCGCGCTGTCACACTGGAGCGACAGATATTCTTTGTAGTTGTCGACGTTAAAGACAGCCTTCGCCGTGTCGACGACGCGCCACATGACCGCGATGCTGATCTCGATCGGATTTCCGAGGCAGTCGTTGATCTTCTGCTTGCTGTTGCTGAGCGTCATTATTTTAAGCGAGATCTTTCGATTTGTGCTCTCAAAGGTGATCGGAGTCTCGCCACCGAGGACGATAGTGCCGCTTGTGTGAGGTCTGTCAACGTCGCCGCTCTGACTCAGGCGCGTCTTTGCCGCGGGATTTACCGCAGTGCAGAACGGATTTACGAAGTAAAATCCCTCGTTTTTCAGCGTGCCGACGTATCTGCCGAACAGCGTCAGCACGAGAGCCTCCTGCGGGCGCAGGATTTTAAGGCCGATAAGCGGGATCCATCCGACGACCAGGTATGCGATTCCGACGACGAGCAAGGCGACCGCAACACCGAGCGGTATCGCGCCGTTTTCGATGAAGATAGCGCCGAGCACGACGAGAGCGATCGCGGCGAGCAACGACACGATAGTACCGCACATCACGGCCATGCCGCTTTTCTTGTTTTTCAAAATGATCTCATTCATACTTTTTAACATCCTTTGATGTATTTCAGCTTCTGATGATATCATAATGATATTACAAATATATCTTCGTGTCAAGATGAAAACTGATATTTTTCAAAATTATTCCCCGACGCGATAAAATAAGGAAAAAAGCACGGAAAATCATTAAACGCGGTTTACAAACGGCGCGATTTTTGATATAATATTACTATTAGGCCGATATACGGCAAATATGGATTTTCAGGGAGGAAAGTCTTGTGGAGCTAACTTCAATTAAAAAACTCTACCGCGATATGGAGCACGTAGAGATTGATAATGTCACGGTCGGCGGCTGGGTCAGAAGCATCCGTGCATCAAAGAGCTTTGGATTTATTACGCTTGCTGACGGAACATTTTTCGAGCCTGTTCAGATCGTATATGACGATAAGCTTGACAATTTTGCACAGATCGGCAAATTCAACGTGGGAAGCGCGCTTGTCGTGCGCGGACACGTCGTCCTCACTCCGGAGGCTAAGCAGCCCTTTGAGATACACGCCGACGAGGTGATCCTCGAAGGCGCGTCAACGAGCGACTACCCGCTTCAGAAGAAGAGACACAGCATCGAGTTTCTTCGCACTATCCCGCATCTTCGCCCGAGAACGAACCTTTTCCAGGCGGTCTTCCGCATCCGTTCGCTCGCTGCGTATGCGATACACAGCTTTTTCCAAGAGCAGGGCTTTGTGTACGTTCACACACCGATAATAACAGGCAGTGACTGCGAGGGCGCGGGTGAGATGTTCCGCGTTACTACGATGGATATGGACGCTCTGCCTCGCACAGAGGATGGCAGTGTCGATTTCTCCGAGGATTTCTTCGGAAAGAGCGCGAACCTCACGGTTTCCGGTCAGCTCAACGGCGAGACGTACGCCATGGCGTTTAAGAACATCTACACATTCGGCCCGACATTCCGCGCCGAGAACTCCAACACGACGCGCCACGCAGCTGAGTTTTGGATGATCGAGCCGGAGATCGCGTTTGCCGATCTTGAGGACGATATGGATCTCGCCGAGGCGATGATCAAGTACATCATCCGCTATGTTATGGAGAACGCACCCGAGGAGCTTGCGTTCCTCAATTCGTTTGTCGACCGCGGACTCATCGAGCGTCTGACTCACGTCGCCGATTCCGATTTCGGCCGCGTGACGTATACCGAGGCTGTAGCGCTTCTTGAAAAGAACAACGATAAGTTCGACTACAAGGTGCACTGGGGCTCCGATTTGCAGACAGAGCACGAGAGATATCTCACCGAGCAGATTTTCAAACGTCCCGTGTTTGTCACGGACTATCCGAAGGAGATCAAGGCTTTCTATATGAAGCTGAACGAGGACGGAC
>CAYWTG010000259.1:0-2033 GCA_964461155.1 uncultured Ruminococcus sp. | reverse complement strand
TATCTACACAAATATTATATCAGCAAACGCCCATCTTGTCAATGATTGCGCCGCGCACAAATGTAAATTGTCGCGGAAAAGCAGTCAAGCAGCCTCAGCTCGTCGCGACGGAGGCGTTCTGTGCGAAAATGCCGACTTGCGTGAGAAACGCGCATCACACTCCCGAAAACGAAGAAAAGCCCGCACGGCGGCGGGCCTTTCGCAATATTGTGCAATACTCAAATTTCGGTTTTATCAATACGGGATATACTTTGTGTTCAAAAAAACCGCATCTCCGTTTAAAGCAGAGCTCAGTGCATCTACGGTTTTGCAGAGCATCTTTGCGCACTCGGCTCTCGTTATGTCGCGGCCGCTCTCGAAGTTGTACACTTCATTTTTTACGAGCTTCCCGTTTTTATACTCAGCGGGTGCGGTGTAGATCGCACCGACCGCTACGGCGAGCTCGAACGCATCGCGCGCCCAGCTCGAGACACACTCCGCGTCGGCGGCATTTTGATAATATACTTCGTCGGCGTCCGCCGTCGGCTCGTATTTGTCGGCATAGAGCTCATAGTAACGCGCGAGGATCGTCATGACTTCTTCGCGGGTGATCGGCGAATTCGGGCGGAATGTGCCGTCTGGATATCCCATGATAACCCCGTGAGACGCAGCCCATTTTACGGCCTCCGAGTACCATTTTCCTGATGAAACATCGGAAAAGATCATACCGTCCTCGTCGGACACCGCGCAAAGCCCGCTCGCCTTGTCGATCTCGTCACAGTCGATGTTATCGACAAGAAACGGGTCATCGAAGCGTCTTTGACTCTGACGTTCGTACATGACAAGCGCGATATTGCGTCTGTAAAGGACTGTCGCAAACATGGCACGCGTAAGTGTGACATTCGGTGAAAACAGAGTTTCGTCGATTCCGGTCATCACACCCATATTGATGAGACTCTCGGCGTAGGTGCAGTACCAAGCTTTGTGATCGAGGTCGGTGTAATGCTGAGATCTCGAGCCGTCAAACGCCAAGCCGTGAACGTAAAGTCCCGGAGTGTTGACTTTAGCCGCCAAGCTCACAAGCGAAACAAGGATCAAAACGGACAACAGCAGAGAAATAAATCGTTTCATGGTTTTACGCTCCTTTTTAAAGCTCAGATTATTTTCGGCAAGGTTTTCTCACAGTATTACCTTTCCGTTTATATAATAACATACTTTTACCCCGCTGTCAAGCGCAAAACGCAAAACTATCCAAAGAAAAACAAAAAAACGGTTGCGACTCTCGTCATTTTGCCGAATTTGTATCAAAAACCGGCACAAAAAACGCCTCCGAGGTGCATTCAAAACGATCCTCGGAGGCACTTTTCACTTTCGTTTAAGCCGCAAACGGTTTATGAGTCTCAGATCTCTTCGAGCTCGTCGTCATCTTCGTCGTCGCAACCGCAGTAGCAAACGGGCTCGCAGGTGCAGTCCTCGCCGAAGCAGTCGCAGTCGTCGGAACCTGTCTCAAACGTGATCTTGAAGTACTTCTTGAAGAGGCTGTAAAGCACCGCAACGACAGCACCGATCGTTACGACCGCGCCGACGATGATAAACAGAGCACGAAGACCGTCGGAGGCTTTCTTGTTTTCGCAATGATTATTCATAGTGTTCTCCTTTCACCGTCAAAGACGGGATAAATCAAATTCTTCGGACGAATACGTCCGCATATTAAGTATACCACATTTTCACGAAAAAGCAATACAAAACTTGTTAAGTTTATATTTTTTCTCGCTTTTTCGCCTCATCGGGGCGTCTTTCCCTGCTCGACGTAATATCCCGTGGTGAAGAAGCTTCCGCGCTTTTGAGCGTCGGTGAGTCCGCTGTATACGTAAAAATCTCCGTACTCGCAAATGCCGAGGGCGGCGTAGTACTCGATATATCTCGCGCTGTACGGCACGGATATTCTTTGATGCTTATTCATTCCGTGGTCGATCGTGTACGGCATAGTCTCGTTCATGTACGTCTTGTCGGTTGGCTCGGGATTGTAGATGTGCGTGGTGCCTTCGAGCTCC
>CAYWTG010000258.1:0-2035 GCA_964461155.1 uncultured Ruminococcus sp. | reverse complement strand
GGCGGACGCTCCCTTTTCCACCGCCCGACATGAGGTATATCTCCGCGGCAAAGCGCACGTCGTATGTCGTGTAACCCATAAAAGCCTCCGTCATATAATTATATAAGCGGACGCTTGCCGCCCGCCTTTTTGAAATCTTATTCCATCGGTGTGAAAATATGACTGACAGTAATGAAAAAATCCGCTCGACGTTTCCGCTTTCCCGCCTGCCGCTCGGCGAGAGCGCGTGCGTGGTGAGCGTCGTGAGCGGCATGAACAACGAGGGCGTAACGAGCGGAGATTGTGCCGTGAGCGGAGACTGTGTCGGGAGCGACGACTGCGTCGGGAGCGACGACTGCGTCGGGAGTAAAGACGTTATTGACGGTGAGCTTATTTCGCGGCGGCTTTACGAGCTCGGTTTTCGCGCGGGAGAGAGAGTCGAGATTGTCGGCCGAAGCCCGCTCGGCGGAATGCGTGCGTACCGAATACTCCAAAGCGTGACGGCACTGCGTGACGCGGATGCCGCGCGGGTTATCGTGACAAATGACAAAGCGTGAGTTTTGCGTCGCCCTCGTCGGAAATCCGAATGTGGGGAAGAGCACCGTGTTTAACGCCTTGACCCATATGCACCGCCACACGGGAAACTGGCCGGGGAAGACCGTGTCGGAAGCGGTCGGAAAAGTCGAGGCGGGAGGGGTCGTTTGGCGAGTCGTCGACCTGCCGGGGACATATTCGCTTGCCGCCCGCTCGCCGGAAGAGAAGCTGACGCGCGATTTCCTCGTCGGAGAGGGCGATTTTGACACAGTACAAGTCGACGGCGTGATCGTCGTGTGCGACGCGTGCTCCATGTGCCGCTCGCTTCGTTTTGCCGCAGAAGTCGCCGAGACGGGACTGCCGTTCGTGTTATGTATAAATCTCGCCGACGCGGCAGAACGGCGCGGTATCACGATAGATACGGCGGAGCTCGAGCGCATCGTCGGCGTGCCGTGCGTCTTGTGCGCGGCACGAAGCTCGGCGGGACTCGACACTCTTTGCGGGCGGACAGTCGAATATCTCAATTCACTCGATTCCGAGAGTGGAGAGCATCTCGACTCACTCGGTCGCGAGAGGCGCGAACGCGTCAAAGCTTTCGATCCCGACGAGGCTTTTTCGAGCTGTGTCAGCTTGCCGCCGCAAAGCGACCGAGTCGACCGCGCGATCGACCGCGTGCTCACGGGGAAATACACCGCGCTCCCGTGCTTTGCCGCGCTCGTCTCACTCGTGTTCTTCATCACGCTCTGCGGCGCGACGCCGATCTCCGACGGGCTTTCGCACGTCTTCTCGCGCTTTCTCTCGGGGGTTGAATACGTGACGGCACAGCTCGGCGTTTGCGGGATCTTTTTCGATGTGCTCTGCGGCACGCTTGATATCATGTGCCGCGTGTGCGCCGTGATGCTCCCTCCGATGGCGATATTCTTTCCGCTGTTCACTTTTCTCGAGCAGCTCGGCTTTCTACCGAGAGTCGCGTACAATTTCGACAGGTGCTTTGCGTCGTGCGGCGCGTGCGGCAAGCAGGCACTCACGATGCTCATGGGGCTCGGATGCAACGCGGCGGGGGTCACGGGGTGCAGGATAATCGACTCGCCGCGTGAGAGGCTTGTCGCCATGGTGACGAACGCATTTATGCCCTGCAACGGCCGTCTCGCGGTTATAATGTCGCTTTCCTCCGTCATGGCGGCGTGCGTCGGGGCGAAGAACGGCACATTTTCGCTTGCTGTGGTGCTTTTTGTCACCTCACTCGGCGTGGGTGCGACCTTCCTCGCCTCGCGCATTTTGTCGTCGACGTGCTTTGCGGGGAGCGCGTCGTCTTTTACGCTCGAGCTTCCGCCGTACCGCCTGCCGCGCGTGCGCGACGTGATCGTCCGATCTCTCGTCGAGCGCACTGCGGTCGTTCTCGCTCGAGCCGCACTCTGCGCCGCTCCCGCAGGACTTCTCATCTCGAGCCTGTCGAACGTCGAAGTCGGTTCGCGAAGCTTATATTCGCATATAGCGGGGGCACTTGACGCCCTCGGTCGCA
>CAYWTG010000257.1:0-2051 GCA_964461155.1 uncultured Ruminococcus sp. | reverse complement strand
GAGCAATTCTTGTCAACCTTCCCGAATCCGGCGCCGCAGACGTCGTCAACCGTCTTTTCGACATCGGTATCGACAACGGCGAGCTCATGCCGCTGCTTCTCTTTATCGGTATCGGCGCGATGATTGACTTCACGCCGCTTCTGTCGAACCCGAAATACATGATATTCGGCGCGGCGGCGCAGTTCGGTATTTTCTTCACACTGTGTCTTGCATCCTTCCTCGGCTATGGCATAAACGACAGCGCGTCAATCGCGATAATCGGCGCGGCGGACGGTCCGACCTCGATATTCGTCGCTCAGATGCTGAAGTCGAGCTATCTGCCGGCCATTATGGTCGCGGCATACTCGTACATGGCGCTCGTTCCGATAGTTCAGCCCCCGATAATCAAGCTCTGCACGACAAAGAAGGAAAGACTCATCCGTATGGACGACACATCGAAGCCCGTATCCAAGACTACGAAGATACTCTTCCCGATCATTACAACGATAATCGTCGGCCTTGTCGCCCCGGATGCCGTGGCTCTCATCGGCTTCCTTATGTTCGGTAACCTCATTCGCGAGTGCGGCGTGCTCAACTCACTCTCCGAGACCGCGCAGAAGGTACTTGCAAACCTCATCACGATACTGCTCGGTATCACAATCGCTTCCCGCATGACAGCTGCGGAATTTCTTAAGCTCGACACGCTCGTCATCCTCTGCCTCGGTCTTGTCGCATTCATATTCGACACCTTCGGCGGTATCATGATAGCGAAGATCATGAACCTTTTCCTGAAGAAGAAGATAAACCCCATGATCGGTGCTGCGGGTATCTCAGCGTTCCCGATGTCCGCGCGCGTTGTACACAAGCTGGGACTTGCCGAGGATAATCAGAACTTCCTGCTCATGCACGCTGTCGGCGTAAACGTTTCGGGACAGATAGCCTCCGTTATCGCAGGCGGTCTTATACTCTCGATCGTAAGCAAGATTTAATACAAGAAAGGAAGCACGAACGTGAATATCTCACCCGAAAAATTAATGGAAGCCCTCCCCATCATGGGCAAGGGCATGCTCGGCATATTCGCCGTGACTATCGTAATAATTTGCGTGGTTACTCTGCTTAATGCGGTAACCTCGCCGAAAAAGAAGGATAAATAAAATGACACTCGAAAATCACTTCCGCAATCTCACCGTTCCGACAGGCAAAATCGACGTTATTCTCGACACCGACGCTTATAACGAGATCGATGACCAGTTCGCCATCGCGTATCTGCTCAAATCCGACTATAAGCTCAACACACGCGCCATCTGCGCCGCTCCCTTCTTAAACGACAAAGCGACCTCCGTCGCCGACGGAATGGAGAGAAGCTACGACGAGATAATTCATCTGCTCGAGCTTATGGACAAAGGCTCGCTTGCGGACTCCGTCTACCGCGGCTCCGCAAATTACATGACGGACGAAAGGACGCCCGTCGACTCCGACGCCGCACGCTTCATGGCGAAGCTTGCCGACGAATATTCCCCCGAGAAGCCGCTTTACATCGTGGCTATCGGCGCCATCACGAATGTTGCCTCCGCAATTCTCATGAATCCGAGAATGAAGGAAAACTGCGTTATCGTTTGGCTCGGCGGAAAGGCGCACGGCTATGGCGCGGACGAGTTTAACATGATACAGGATATCGCAGCCGCACGCGTTATATTCACCTGCGGCGTGCCGACAGTGCAGCTTCCCTGCAAGGGTGTAGTTGACGTGTTCCAGACCTCGCGCTATGAGCTCGAGCACTTCCTCCTCGGCAAGAACAAGCTCTGCGACTATCTTGTGAATTACACGGTAAGCGACACGGAAAAGGAGCTTCCCGGCAAGCCGTGGGCGCGAGTCATATGGGACGTTACCGCCGTTGCGTGGCTTCTCAACGACGGAGATCGCTTCATGACCTCACGAATCGTTCACGCGCCCGTCCCCGAATACGACGGAAGATACGGCTTTGACGACGAGCAGCCGTTCATGAACTGTGTCCGTCACATTTTCCGCGATGAGCTGATGGAAGACCTTTTCACCACTCTCGCAAAATAAAT
>CAYWTG010000256.1:0-2058 GCA_964461155.1 uncultured Ruminococcus sp. | reverse complement strand
TTCGAGTGCCGCGTAAGCGTAAAAGGAACGGCACTTGAGGGTCGTCGCATAAACAACCCCGACCAGAAGTCCTGTGCTTACCTTGCAATGCACGGTATTCCCCATCAGAGCGTACCCGAGGCCGCTCGCGTGCTCGAGGGTATTCGCGAAAAGAGAAACGCGCGTAACCGCAAGATGTGCGAGCGCATCAACGCGCTGACGGCCGATTACGGTATCGAGCTTGATTTCGACCGCGATGTGTACCCGCTTTCCATGGCTCACGAGGGCGGAAGCATAACTGAGCGTCACATCCTCTTCGCGCTCACGAAGAAGATCACCGCAAGATATCCCGATCGCGCAGACGCTTGCGACTTCATCGAGAAGATGACATCCCCTCTCGGCAGCGTTCGCGAAAAGCTCATGAGCGCACCCGACAATTTCTATGAGTACGACATTCTCGGCGTTCTCAAGGGACACATGGTCGAGAAGTTCTACATCGACGCAGACGAGGAGCTCATGCACATTTCCGAGTTCACAGCACTCGCACGCCGCCTCGGCGCAATCAGCGCGTACGCTTACCTCGGAGACGTCGGAGAGAGCCCTACAGGCGATAAAAAAGCGCAGAAGTTTGAGGATGATTACCTGGACGAGCTCTTTGCAACACTCTCCGAGCAGGGATTCTCCGCAGTTACGTATATGCCCTCGAGAAACACTCCCGAGCAGCTTCGCGAGATCATGCGCCGTTGCAACGAGAACGGTCTTTTCCAGATCAGCGGAGAGGACATAAACTCCCCACGTCAGTCGTTCATCTGCCGTGCACTTGCCGATCCTAACTACAGCCACCTCAAAGTGTCGACATACGCGCTCATAGGCCATGAAAATGCCGCAAGCGCAGATCTTGACGAGTCCATGTTCTCGGAGAAGACAAAGGCCGATATGCCGTCGCTCTCGGATCGCGTCGCAAAATATGCCGCACTCGGTGGACTCAATTAAAATAAATTATTGCCGCCGTGCGGCAGAAAGTGGAGATATAATCATGTGTAATATGAAAACTCTCGTCAATTTTTCAAGACGCTTCGGTGCCGATGCGAATTTCGTTCTCGCGGGTGGCGGAAACACCTCCTACAAGGATGAAAATCACCTCTATATCAAGGGAAGCGGAAGCGCGCTCGCAGATATGACCGAGGACAAGTTTGTTAAAATGAACAGAGCGTCTCTCGCGGCTATGTGGGAGAAGAAGTACTCCGACGACACAGCACAGCGTGAGGCGGAAGTTCTCGCAGATCTCATGGCATCCCGCGAAGTCGGCGAAGAGGCAAAGCGTCCCTCCGTCGAGACACTTCTTCATGACCTGTTCTGCCAGAAGTTCGTTCTGCACGTTCACCCCGCAGTAGTAAACGGCCTCACCTGCTCCAAGGACGGCCGCGACGGCGCGATGAAGCTTTTCCCCGATTGCGTATGGGTAGATGAGACAGAGCCCGGCTATGTTCTCGCGTCTCTTTGCAGAAAAGCTCTTGCGGAGTATAAGGAGCGCACAGGCCACGCCGCATCGCTCGTTTTCCTCCAGAATCACGGTGTATTTTTCGCTGCTGAGAGCGAGAGCGAGCTTGACGCACTCGTCATTCGCGTAATGGGCAAGCTTTATTCCGCAGTAAGTCGCCGTCCCGATTTCACTCCCGTCGACTTTGACGCAGACGCGGTTTCCGCTATAGCTCCCGCACTCCGTATGCTGTACAGCGCAAACGGAAAGGCAGTTGTAAAATTCACCGCTGACTGCGAAACCATGCGTTTTGCGGCATCCCGCGAGGCATTCGACGTGCTTGTTAAGCCGTTTACACCCGATCATATAGTTTACTGCAAGGCAGAGCCGCTCTTTGTAGAGAATGCAGATGTTAAATCTCTGAAGGACGCGTTCGACGCGTTTGTCGCCCGCCGCTCGTTCATGCCCAAGGTCGTAGTCGTTAAAAATGTAGGTATGTTCACCGTCGGCTCGAGCGTCAAGGAGGCGGCTACCGCACGTGACGTATGGCACGACGCCATGAAGATCGCCGTATATGCCGAGAGCTTCGGCGGCGCGTC
>CAYWTG010000255.1:0-2069 GCA_964461155.1 uncultured Ruminococcus sp. | reverse complement strand
ATCATCATGAACCTCATCGCCGCCGAAGCCAAAGCTTGGCAGGGCTATGTGCCCGCAGTCGACGGCGAATATATCGCGCTCGGTGCGAAGTATCTTTACTCAAACGGTACCGTGGTGTCCGGCGGCATGGCAACGGAGCTTGACGAGAGTGACGCTTATCCCGTGCTCAAGGCATACATAGACGCCGCGTCGGCATCGAGAACATATCTCCCCGCAAACACGGTCGGCATCAGCCTCAGCGCGCTCGGCCACAGCATAAAGGATTACCCGATAGTTAAAGTTTCGTATCGTCTCGAAAACACAAACGAAAACATATCCCCCGCAGTCCTTTACGGCGAGGGCGAGGCTGTCGGGGAGGCGAAAGTCGTCTCGGAGAGCGAGGCCGACTCTTTTGTCACCGCGACGCTCGATCTTTCGGATGCTTTCAAGTCGTGCGAGGATCTCTCGAATAATGCCGTTTTGAAGCAGCTTCTTTTCGAGCCTTTCTCGGCCGATGACGCGAATGCGCGTTTTGAGCTGCGCTATGCGGTATTCTTTAAAAATAAATCGGCGGCAGATTCGTTTAACGCGTCTGTCCTTGACGACTATTTTAAAAACTACGTCCTCTATTCCCCCGTCGGCGTCAAGGAAGCGACCGATGACGTCCTCGACGAGTACGACGACATTCTCACAGGACGCATAAACGAGATTTTGACTTCAAAGTCTGAGCTCACTCCCGACGAGTTTACATCCGCCGGCAAGAAAGTGTACTACGTTTCGAGCGTCAACGGCGACGACTCGAATTCGGGAACGTCCCCCGACAATCCGTGGCGCAGCCTTTCAAAGCTGTGGGAAGAGAAGGCGGGCGGCCTTGCGATCGTTTCCGTCGCGAAAGCGGGAGACGCGGTCTTCTTTGAGCGCGGAAGCGTTTGGTACCCCGAAAAATACCTGAATACGAGAATGCAGACGCTCACTGTCGCCGCAGGCGTTTCTTACGGTGCATACGGCGAGGGCGAAAAGCCGCTCTTCACGGGAGCTCTCGATTTCGGCGGAGGCACGGGAACGTGGAAGAGTACCGAATGGAACAACATCTACGTGCTCGACTCGATCGACTCGAATTCCGCATTCACGGGTGAGCTTGCCGACATCGGAAACATAATCTTCAACGGCGGCGAGGCTGTCGGAATGCACATTCGCCCGACTGATACCGCCGATCCGTTCGGCGCGGGCAAGATGACGAAGACCGATATGATAATGTGCAACGGTTACGAATATTTCGACGTATCTCCGCGCTCCTGCGAGAATGTCGGAAGCGCGCTCGAAAACGACCTCGAGTTTTTCCACGATTGGAAAGAGGGAAAGCTTTATCTCTACAGCGAGGACGAAAATCCCGCCGACAGATTTGACAGCATAATCTGCTCGCGCAAGGCGACCTGCATTTACGGCAGCGAGACCGACAATGTTCGCCTCGACAACATAGCCGCGTTTTATTCGACATACGGACTCATCGACATAAACGGCGACAATATCGAGATCTCGAACTGCGAGGCGGGATATTCGTCGGGAAGTGATTCGTCCGTTGACGGAAGCATCGGCGGCTACGGCGCATTTGACGGCTACATCATCAGAAACTGCTACAGCCACGACATCGGCGACGGCGCGGTGACGCATCAGGCGGCAGAAAGCCCCGGACAGGTCGTGAATATCGAGAACATCACATATGAAGATAACGTATTCGTCGCTTGCGGAATCGGCGTTGAGGTTTGGAACCACGTTGCCGAGCTCGACGAAAACGGATATTCAAAGGATAAACTCAAAAACATAACCGTAAAAGGCAATATCATCGCGTACACGGGCTACGGACTCACTCAGGTGCAGGGAAGCGAGCTTTCCGTCGGCGCGGTGCTCGACTCGAGTATGTATGCCGAGTGCGAGAACTGTGTCGTAAAGGACAATATCTTCATGCACTGCAACGGAAGCGTCCTGCGCGCATACCTTGCTTCCGATATGCAAAAGAGAGGCTGGGAGATGGAAGGCAACACGTACATCTTCAATTCCGAGACTACCGACATGACGTATATGTACGAGAC
>CAYWTG010000254.1:0-2076 GCA_964461155.1 uncultured Ruminococcus sp. | reverse complement strand
ATGTTCGACAGAACGGAAATTACTCCGCGTCCGCCGAGCGAGAGGATCGGAACGATCTGGTCGTCGTTTCCGCTGTAGATAGCAAGATCATCTGAAAGCTCTGCGGCGATCTCGGCAACCTGGCTGATATTGCCCGATGCTTCCTTTATCGCAACGATGCGCTCGTGACGCGCAAGCTCGCGGAGCACGGGGAGAGTCATGTTCATTCCGGTACGCGAGGGCACGTTATAAAGGATGATCGGCTTGTCGGTGACCTCTGCGGTCGCGAGGAAGTTCTTGATCATTCCCTTGTGGGATGTCTTATTGTAGTAAGGAGTTACGAGAAGAAGAGCGTCCGCGCCGACTTCGCAAGCGTATTTCGACAGCTCATTTGCGTATGCCGTGTCGTTTGAGCCTGTTCCCGCGATAACGGGTACTCTGCCCGCGATGCGCTCGACCGCAAAACGGATGCACTCCTTGTGCTCATCGTCGGTAAGTGTTGCCGCCTCACCCGTTGTGCCGCAAACGACGAGTGCGTCGATGCCGCCGGCGATCTGCGACTCGATAAGACGTCCGAAAGAGTCGTAATCAACTCCGCCGTTCTTCATAGGTGTGATAAGAGCGGTAGCCGCTCCCTCGAACACGATCTGCTTGTTAAATTTTCCCATATCAAACCTTGCCTTTCTTCGGCTTTTCGCCGCAACAGGTGGCGCGATGCGCAAAAAAATGCACTAAGTGCGCCGCAAAAAACAAAAACCGGTTGAAAACCGGCCGTCTGTGTAATATAATATACTCATCAAGGCTGACAAGTAACGATGATACACAGATAGCCCTCCACCGGTGAACCGGTGACAGTCCGCAGGCTTTAGCACTACGACCCAGACGTGACGCCCGTCGACACATCTTCGGCAACTCTCGCCTTTCGCCGGACGCTCGAGCGGCAATACGGTTGCCTCGCGTCCGATTACTCATCGGAGATGCTCCTCTATCAATCATTATATCGGTGACGAGATCTTTTTGCCATCACCGTGATTATATTATCACAAATGTCCCGTCTTGTCAAGCACCTAATCAATATTAACGGAGAAAAACTTATTATGATAAGAAACGACCTGCCCGAAAGCTCACTAACCCTCTCTGATTTTCACTATGACCTGCCCGAAGACCGCATCGCGCAGAGCCCCGTTTACCCGCGCGACTCATCGCGACTGATGGTCATCGACCGCAGTAAAACGAATGTCGAGATCGAGCACCGCGTCTTTCGCGACGTGGTCGACTATCTGCGCGAGGGCGACACGCTCGTCATAAACGAAACGCGCGTCATTCCCGCCCGCATCATCGGACACCGAGCAAAGCGATTTGACTCCGCTCTCAGACACGCCGTCGACACGGAGAGCACCGCTCCCGTGGAGTTGCTATTGTTAAAGCAGATCGAAAATGACGTTTGGGAGACTCTCGCGGGTCCCGGAAAGCGCGCACGTGTCGGGGATGTCATCGACTTCGGAGACGGCAAGCTCACGGCAACGGTCGAAGAGATCGTCGACGGAGGCTGCCGCAGAGTCCGCTTTGCTCCCGCCTCATGCTTTAATTCACTCTTTGACGCGCTCGACTGCCTCGGCACGATGCCGCTCCCGCCGTACATCACCGAAAAACTTGACGATCAGAACAGATATCAGACGGTGTATTCGCGCGTACAGGGTTCGGCGGCGGCTCCGACCGCGGGGCTTCACTTCACGGACGAGCTTCTCGCGAAAATCGAGGAGAAGGGCGTGAAGATCGCGCGAGTCTTGCTTCACGTGGGACTCGGCACGTTCCGCCCCGTCAAGGAAGAAAACATCACCGATCACGAAATGCACGCTGAGTACATCTGCGTCACCGAGGAGACAGCCGAGCTTATCAACTCGCGCCGCGCGGCGGGCGGGCGAACGGTTGCCGTCGGCACGACCTCATGCCGCACACTCGAGAGCGTGTCAAGCGACGACGGACTCGTGCACGCTTACTCCGGCGACACGGGAATATTCATCTACCCCGGCTACCGTTTCAAAGCAACCGACGCGCTCATCACGAATTTCCATCTCCCCGAGAGCACGCTTTTGA
>CAYWTG010000253.1:0-2083 GCA_964461155.1 uncultured Ruminococcus sp. | reverse complement strand
CGGCTCTTACAATCACACTGCCGAAGCTGAGCAAAACGACAGCCGATAGGAATATTGATATAAGTCGTTTCATAAATTTTCTCCTTCAGTAAATAATATTTTTCGCACATCGGCGGGTAAAAGGAAAGATTTAAGTTTACACATATATATTAACACACTCGCAAGCCAATGTCAACAATATTTTTTCATATTTCGCGAGAAAAATCAACTTTTTTTACAAGAGCACCTTTGTACTCAATCTATTCGTCTCCACTTACGAAAATCCGAGCGCGATCCACGCGCTTCACGCGCACGACTCGCGCTCGGCGGGCTTGACTTTATCTTCTCTTTATGTTATACTTACGAGGACTTGCGTGACGGCACTGCCGTGCTTTGCATATACTTAAACGAAAGGATAAATCGTACAAGGAAAGAAACGAAAAATGAAAAAAAACTACAAATCAACGCTCATCGCCTGCTATCTCGGCTACATCACTCAGGCGATAACGGTCAATCTTGCGACGCTGTTCTTTGTTATCTTCAATGAACGATACGGCGTGTCTTACGAAAACATCGCGAGCCTTGTGCTTGCCACATTCTTGATACAGCTGACGGTCGACGCCGTCATGGTCAAGTTCACCTGCGTCATCGGATATCGCGCGTGCGCCGTTGCCGCTCACGTATTCTCTTTTGTGGGGCTCGTCCTCTTCGGCATCCTGCCGCATTTCATCGACCCGTTCACGGGTATCTTCATCGGAATGTTCTTCTACGCGCTCGGCGGAGGCATGACGGAGGTCGTCATAAGCCCCATCGTAGACTCGCTCCCGGGTGAGGCGAAAACGTCGGGTATGTGCCTGCTTCACTCGTTTTACTCGTGGGGGCTTGTCGCGGTCGTGCTCGTGTCGACGCTTCTTTTAAAGCTCGTCGGCGATTCGCTTTGGTATGTGATCCCGTTCTTCTGGGCTCTGCTTCCGCTTTTCAATATCTTCCTCTTTATGCGCGTGCCGATGGTGGACATCCCGCCCGAGGCGAAGGGCACGTCGCTGAAAGAATACTTCAAGTCCCCGCTCATGTACGCGGCTCTGCTTCTCATGATCTGCGGCGGCGCGTCCGAGATGGCGATGTCGCAGTGGGCGTCGCTGTTCGCGGAAAACGGACTTGGTGTCACGAAGCTCGTGGGTGACCTGCTCGGCCCCTGCCTGTTCGCGGTTAACATGGGCATCGGCAGAACTCTCTACGGCATATTCGGCGAGCGAATCAACATCAAAAAGGCACTACTCGCGTGCAGTGTGCTCTGCACAGCGTGCTACGCGGTCACCGTGTTCGTCCGTCTTCCTATCGTGGCACTTCTCGGTTGCTCGCTTTGCGGACTCGGCGTGTCACTCATGTGGCCGGGCATACTCTCGATGACCTCCGCGTCTTTCGGAAAACGTTCGGGCCCCGCGCTGTTCGCGTTCCTCGCGCTTGCGGGTGACGTCGGATGCTCTATCGGCCCGTGGCTGACAGGTCACGTATCGAGCGCGTACATGGCGGCAAACGCTTCGGCGACATCGGGCTCCGCACTCCGCGCGGGTCTTTTCGCGGCAAGCGCGTTCCCCGTGATCATGGCGGTCATGTGCTGCGCGATGATCTTTGTCAGACGCAAAAAGGCCGAATAAGCGAAAAATCGAGCAAATTTCAAAAGGGATATCTTTCGGTAAAACGGAAGACATCCCTTTTTATTGCAGTACACATCAAAGCTCCGCGCGACGGGGTATTGCGTCGAAGCTGCCATGCTCGCGGCCATCTTTCCGAAGCTTCGCCGAGTCTACGTAGGCTTATTGGATCGAGCGCGCAAAAAAAAGCGGGACGCATTCCGAAAAACGCGTCTCGCTTTCTTGTTTTATCTTGAATTTTAAACTCAGCCGAGTCTGTTCTCGAGAGCTGCGAGTTCGTCGTAAAGCTCTGCGGGAACGTGGTCGCCGATAAGCTCGTAGAACTCCTTGATGTTCTCGACATCAGCCTTCCACGAATCGGTGTCAACGGTGAGGAGGTCACGGATGGTGTCGACTGTGATGTCAAGACCCTCGATGTTGATGTCCTCAGCCTTCGGAACATATCCGAT
>CAYWTG010000252.1:0-2094 GCA_964461155.1 uncultured Ruminococcus sp. | reverse complement strand
AAAGAAATCCGTCCGAGTCTACGTTCAAAAATCCACCGTTTTTAAGAAGGCCGACAGCTCGGCTGACGCTCGGCTTTGAATATCCCATGTACTCGCAAACGTCTATCGAGCGAACGTCCTGTCTTTCCTGCGTAAGGATATAGATAGTTTCCAGATACATTTGCCCTGATTCTTGCAGATGCATAGTGACACCGTCCTTTCTTACGTCTCGTCTCACTTCTGAGCTTTTCCGAGTGCGGCCGCGTACCAACCGTTCTCGAGAGTATCGTTTTTGAGAACAAATCCCGCCGCGCGGAGGGCCGCAAGAGTTTCTTCCGCTCTCTCGCTGATTATTCCCGAAACGATGAGCGTTGCGTCGTCTTTGAGGAAACGTCCGATGTCGGGAGCAAGGCGGATTATTACATCGGCCACGATATTGACCGTCGCAACATCGAAAAGCTCCGTATCGCTGTCAAGCTGTCCGACAAGGTCGGAGACTTCGCAGGTGATATTTGTCGTGTTATTAAGCTCGCAGTTCTCGCGCGCTACTTTTACGGCATACGGATCGATGTCGCAGGCATAGCAATATCCCGCGCCGAGCTTTGACGCGCACACCGCAAGGATTCCCGAGCCGCAACCGACGTCGAGCATACGGCAGTCGTCTGTCACGTAATCCTCGAGAAGCGCGGCGCACAGGCGCGTTGTCTCGTGCGTACCCGTTCCGAATGCCATTCCGGGATCGATGAGGACTGTGACGTCACCGTCTGCCGCGTCGTACTTCTCCCAAACGGGGACGATGACGATGCGTCTTCCGGTGCGAATCGGCTTGAAGTACTTCTTCCACGAATCAGCCCAGTCTTCCTCGCAGACGGAGTCATGCGAAAGAGTCGCGTGAAGTCCGAGCTCTTCAAAGCGAGACTTCAAAAGATATTCGCTTTCGGCGGGAGACGACGCCTCGGAAACAAATATCGAGACTGCCGCGCGGGTTCTGTCGGCTTTAAGAAGACTCTCGTCAATAAGGTCACCGTACACGCCGTCGAGCATCGTATCTATATCGGAATAATCCTCGATCATAAGGCCGCTGTTGACCATGCACATGACCGAGCAGACCGTATCGAGCTCCTCAGTCGGGCACTCTGCCGTGATTTTTATCCACCTTGTGTTATTTTCCATTTTCGGATTCTACCCTTTATAATTTTATTTTGCGGGGATCATTTGAAGAATTTCTTGAAGAATTTTGTGCGGCGCGTGTAGTTGCTCTCGCCGCAGGACTCGGCAAATTTACGAAGCAGGTCTTTCTGCTCGGACGAGAGATTCTTCGGAACTTCCACGGTCACCGTGACGTGGAGGTCGCCTCTCGCCTTTGAGTTCACGTACTGAACGCCCTTTTGCTTGAGCGTAAATGTCGTACCCGTCTGCGTTCCCTCGGGGATCGTGTACTTCTGCTTGCCCTCGAGCGTCGGTATCTCTATCTCCGCGCCGAGAGTCGCCTCGGTATATGTGATCGGCACTTCGCAGTATATGTCGAAGCCGTCGCGCTCGAAGACCGCGTGCGGACGGACGCTGACGATTATGTTAAGATCGCCCGCGGGACCGCCGTTTCTGCCGTCGCTTCCCTGTCCGCGCACGGTAACCACGCGTCCGTCGTCGATTCCGGCGGGGATGCTGACGTCAAGCTTCTTTGCGACCTTGACGTATCCGGTTCCGCGACAGCCGGAGCACGGCTTTTCGATTATCTTTCCGCGTCCGTGGCAGGCGTCGCACTGTCTTGTGCTCTGCATAAAGCCGAGCGGAGTTCTCTGCTGGACTCTTACCTGACCCGAGCCGCCGCAAGTCGAACAGGTCGTGGCACTCGTGCCCTTTTGCGCGCCCGAGCCCGAGCAGTCGGCGCACTTCTGGACGCGATTGAAGTTTATCTCTTTCTTAACGCCGAACACCGCTTCCTCAAATGTCAGCGTCACGCGGACGTTGATGTCCTCGCCGCGCATCGGGCCGTTTCTTCTTGCCGACGAGGATGACGACGAGCCTCCGAAGAAGCTTGAGAATATATCTCCGAGGTCAACGTCGCCGAAGCCCCCGAAGCCGCCGAAGCCGCCGCCCGCACCGCCTGCAGAG
>CAYWTG010000251.1:0-2120 GCA_964461155.1 uncultured Ruminococcus sp. | reverse complement strand
ATATATACTTTATTATTATAAAATAGGTAAGCAGTATGAGTAAGAAAATGACCACAGAAAAGGCTGAAAAGAAGAGACGCCGTCGCTTCGGCGACCGTGCTGAGGGACGACTTTTGCGCACGGTGTCCCCGATGACGCGCGTTGCCGTGTTCATCATGGGAAACAGAATCGGCGCGCTGAACAGCATTCGCGACTCCGTCGACACGGCCGAGATCGACAAATACATCCGCGCGAAGAAGGACGAGGGATATCGCAACTTCAACTTCATGCACGTCATCATCGCGACATACGTCCGCGTCGTCGCGCAGATGCCCGCGCTCAACAGATTCATCGCGGGGCACAAGATCTTCGCGAGAAACAACATAGAGATCGCGCTGACGATCAAGAAAGAGATGACGCTCGACTCACCCGACACGGTCATAAAGATCGAGCCGAGAGCCGACATGACGCCCGTTGAGATATACGAGCTTCTGCAAGACAAGATCGACAGCTACCGCGACGAGCCCGGAGGCTCGTTCGACAAGACGGCGCGTATATTAAATCATCTGCCCGGAATTTTGATGCTCATTGCGATAAAGCTTATACGCTTTATAGATTATCTGGGATTTTTGCCGCGCGCGCTGACGCGCCTTTCGCCGTTCCACGCGTCGATGTTCATAACGTCGATGGGCTCGCTCGGCATTCCGCCGATATATCATCATCTGTACGATTTCGGAAACTGCCCTGTATTCATCGCGTTCGGCGCGAAGGAGCGGAAGTACGAGCTGAACGCGGACGGAGAGAGCGAGCGGCACGACTACATCGGATTCACGGTAGTGATGGACGAGAGGATCTGCGACGGATTCTACTACGCGTCCGCGCTGAAGAAGATCCGCCGACTTATGAAAAACCCGACGCTCCTCGACACCCCGCCGGAGGCTGTTGCCGAGGATGTGGAATAAGGTAAAGTGAAAGGCGCACGTTTCGCCTTTTTGAAACTTACGGAGCCGGCTCTCACCGAGTGTTACTCATTGACGAATTTAATTTTCACAGGCCTCGCGGGTGATTTCGTCTCAAGTTAACGCTTTGCTATGGTGCGCGTATTGTAGGCTGAATTATAAATATATCTGTCTCACTCGTGCGAGAGTGCAAGACTCTTATTCGCAGTTTCTTTCGTGAAAGAGACTGCACTAAGAAAGCAGTTGTGCGACTGCCGCACCCGCACGAGAGTGCAAGACTCATGTTCGCGTTTTCTTTCGTGAAAGAAAACGCCTAAGAAAGTCCTACTTAGCGGCTTGACGCTAAGTAGCCTTTACCCACGCGGCGCGTAATTCGCGCGGTCAGATAACTGACCGCTTCGGTTAGCACCCGAACCGCGTGTTGCGGTACGATATGTTCGTATTGCGGCTCGCGCGAAGTTACGCCGCGCAAGGGGTGCGGTGGTGGCGGTATCAGCCGACCGCGTGGAGTTTTGCGGCGTCGCTTGCTCGCGGGGCGACAAACCGTGGGGCGGAGTATCGCGGGTTTGCGTGTGACGTCTTGCTGTAGCGTTCGCTCACATGGCGACATATTAGAGTAGCGTTTCGGCGCGGGGCGTTTTGCTCGGACGAACGGCGTTCCGCGTTTCCGTAGAGACGAACTGTGTTCGCCCATCACGTTTGGTTTTCGATGTGGTGGGCAGATGGTGGAGTTTCGGCACTTAAACGTAAGGTCTGCCGTACCGTTAGTTTGTGTATGGGCAACTGTGCGCTACACATGAGGCTCCCTCCGGGAGGGAGCCGGCTCGCGCAGCGAGGCTGAAGGAGTACGCGATACGAACGGTGCGGACTTTACTTGATTTGATGCGGCGTTTAATGCGCTTCTCCGCAAATGCGTTTTATGCGGAATTATATATTTACAAGCAAAACTTCGATTTACAGCTTAAAACTCGCAAACACAGCAAAAACTTTTCAACAGTTTTCAAGGAAAACTTCGGTTCAACGATCGATGTCCACCCCTATATGACGGAGCGGTATTAAACTCGCGGCCGCCACGTAGGGGCGAACATTGACTTTCTTCTGCACTCAAACGAGGGAGATCGACGGGAGAACGCGCGGGGCGTTGCCCCTGCACCCCACCGCCTTTTTGAAAAAAGGCGGGCG
>CAYWTG010000250.1:0-2161 GCA_964461155.1 uncultured Ruminococcus sp. | reverse complement strand
GGTAAACGCCTCTCTCCTCGATGCCGTGCGCACCCTTCTCCTTGCGGAAGCAGGGAGAATAAGACGTGAGCGTCTGGGGGAGAGTCTCCTCGGGGATGATGCGGTCGATGAACTTACCGATCATGGAGTGCTCGCTCGTGCCGATAAGGTAGAGATCCTCGCCCTCGATCTTGTACATCATGGCGTCCATCTCGTTCTGCGACATAACACCCTCAACGACGTTGCGGCGGATCATGAACGGGGGGATGCAGTACGTAAATCCGCGGTCGATCATGAAGTCGCGCGCGTAGGCGATGACGCTCTCGTGGAGACGTGCGATGTCACCCATGAGGTAGTAGAATCCGTTACCCGCAACGCGACCCGCAGCGTCGATGTCGATGCCATCGAAGTGCTCCATGATCTCGGTGTGATAGGGGATGTCAAAATCCGGAACGACGGGCTCGCCGAAGCGGCAGAGCTCCACGTTTTCGCTGTCGTCGCGACCGATCGGCACGGAGGGGTCAATTATGTTCGGGATGACCATGAGGATATCGCGGATCTTCTGAGCAAGCTCGGTCTCGCGAGCCTCGGCAGCCGCAAGGCGTGCGGACTGCTCGGAAACGCCCTTCTTTGTCTCCTCGGCCTCATCGCGCTTTCCCTGCGCCATGAGAACGCCGATCTGCTTCGACAGCTTGTTGCGGTTTGCGCGAAGCTCCTCTGCGAGGCGAACGGTCTCGCGGTTCTCGCTGTCAAGCGCAAGAAGCTCATCTACGAGGGGAAGCTTCTCGTCCTGAAACTTATTTTTAAGGTTCTGCCGAACTGCGTCGGGGTTTTCTCTGATAAATTTAATGTCAAGCATACAATTCTCCGTTTTTCGTCGCACAGCGACGTGATGTATTTATTTTCGTCAGTTGGACTTTTTCAGACGCGCCGCCGCTTTAAGGCGAAGCTCGGTGTTGAGGATCTTCTTTCTCAGGCGGATGGTCTTCGGCGTTACCTCGATGAGCTCGTCATCGGAGATAAACTCGATAGCCTGCTCGAGCGAGAAGATCTTCGGCGGAACAAGACGCAGAGCCTCGTCTGCACCCGCAGAGCGGATAGAGGTGAGGTGCTTCTTCTTGCACACATTGAGCGCGATGTCCTCCGCCTTCGGGCACTCTCCGACGATCATTCCCTCGTAAACGGGAGTCTGGACGCCGATGAACATTACGCCGCGATCCTGGCTGTTGTAGAGGCCGTAAGATGTGGACTCGCCGTCCTCGGAGGCGACGAGCGAACCGGTAAAGCGAGTCGTGACCTCGCCCTTGTACGGCTCATAGCCTGCGAAGATGGAATTGAGTATGCCCTCGCCGCGCGTGTCGGTGAGGAATTCGCTTCTGTAGCCGAACAGGCAACGTGCGGGGATGGAGTATTCGATCCTCATGCGGTTTCCGGTGAGGTTCATCTCGAGAAGCTCTCCGCGACGTGCGCTGAGCTTTTCGACGACGGAGCCGACATACTCGCTCGGAACGTCGATCGAAACGCGCTCGATCGGCTCACACTTAACGCCGTCGATCTCGTGATAGAGCACGCGGGGCGTCGAGCAACAGAGCTCATATCCCTCGCGGCGCATCGTCTCGACGAGAATGGAAAGGTGCATCTCTCCGCGACCCGCCACGAAGAACGAATCTGTGGTGTCGCCGTCCGACACGCGGAGCGAGACGTCTTTGAGCGTCTCTTTGTAAAGTCTCTCGCGGAGCTGACGCGAGGTGACGAACTTACCCTCGCGACCCGCAAAGGGGCTGTCGTTGACGGAGAAGGTCATCTCCATGGTAGGCTCGCTGACCTTAACGAACTCAAGCGGAGTGGGGTCGGCGGGGGAGGTTATCGTATCACCGATAGTGATATCCGACGCTCCCGAGAAGCATACGATGTCGCCGACGCGAGCCGACTGGATCTCTTTTTTCGAGAGTCCGTCAAACTCGAAGAGCGTGACGAGCTTTGTCTTCTTCGGCGCGGCGTCGGGCGTGTGATAGTTGACGATCATCGCGTCCTCGCCGACGCGAGCCTGTCCGCGCTCTATTCTTCCGATACCGATTCTTCCGACGTACTCGTTGTAGTCGATGGAGGAAACGAGAAGCTGGAGAGGAGCTTCCTCGTCACCCTCGGGTGCGGGCATATATTCGATTATGGTCTTAAAGAG
>CAYWTG010000249.1:0-2198 GCA_964461155.1 uncultured Ruminococcus sp. | reverse complement strand
GGATAAGCTTTATCTTGCCGCACCCCCGACTTCGGACGCGATAGCCCACACCGCCGTCGCGCTTTTCGTGTCCGGCGCGACTTTAATCGGCACTGTGCGTAAAAAAGAGAGGCGAAAGTTCTCCGAATCGCGAAAATAAAGAATAAAGCTCGAAAAAGCACCGTGACCTCGGTGCTTTTTGAATTCTATGCGGATAAAATGCCGAAAGCGCACTTTTAGCGGTGTCAGACGGCGAGTGCTGACGGCGTATCCGAACGAATTAACACATTCTTCACAACTAATCTTGAAATTCCTATTGACTTTAAGCGCGAAAGGTGGTAAATTATATACAGTGGTTAGCACTCAGGCTCTTCAAGTGCTAACCGAGCACCGTAACCTGGGAGGTGTTAATTATGGAGCCTGAAAAAAGAGTCGATGCTCTTAATTTGAGTGAAAGAAAAAAACAGATACTCAAAGCAATAGTCGAGGCGCATATCGAGCTCGGCGAGCCGGTCGGAAGCAGATACCTCACATCCGACGGGATGATAAACTGCTCGTCCGCGACTATCCGAAACGAGATGGCGGAGCTTGAAAGCCTCGGATATCTCGAACAGCCGCATACGTCGGCGGGACGAATCCCGTCCGAAGCGGGCTATCGACTTTATGTCGACTCACTGCTCGAAAGATATCGCCTGACAAACGCCGAGATATCGGAGCTTAAAAGAACGCTTCGCGGCAAAGAGACGGAGCTTGACGGCATACTTGACGCGGCGGCGAGACTTGCGTCTCACTTTACCGACTATACCGCGCTGTCGTTAAAGCCGAGACAGCGCAGGATCACGGTTTCGCGCTTCGAGGTGCTTCCGCTTGACGAATATGTGCTCGTGCTCGTTATGATAATCGGGCGCACGGTCAAGACAAAGTATATAAGAAGCGTGCTTCCCGTAAATGCCGAGGCGGCCTCGAGACTTTCGACGGTGCTTAACGGCTCTATCTCGAATCTTACCTCGAGTGAGATCACGATACCGATCGTGATGGATATGGAGCGTGCGATGGGCGAGTACGAATACCTCGTTTCTCCCGTTGTAAGAGCCGTATGCGAGCTTATCTCGTCATTTGACGGCGGTGAGCTTCGATTTGACGGTATAAACCGACTTTTGTCCTATCCCGATTTTTACGACACCGAGCGTCTGCGAGATATGCTCGAGCTGTTCGAGCGCAAGGACGACCTTTTGAAAGTGATCTCCGAGGGCGCATACAGCGAAAGCGATTCCGATAAGGTCCAGATATACATCGGACGCGAAAATCTCGTGAAGATCATGGACAATTCCACGCTGATATACAAGATCGTCAAGCGAGGAGAGACACCGGTCGGCGCGATCGGCATAATCGGCCCGACAAGAATGAACTACGGCCGAGCGATCGCCATGATCGGCTGCTTGTCGGACGGCGTCGCAAATGTCCTCGAGGGAGGTGCAATGTCCGGTGGCGATGAAGCAAAAAAAGAATAAATCGTCTCAAAAGGAGAGTAAAATGGCAGAAGAAATAAAGAATAACGAATGTGAGTGCGAGTGTGAGTGCGAAAGCACCGACACCGCCGAAAACATAAATGAATGCGAGTGCGCTTCGGATGACGGCGTAAAGGCTTTGAAAGCCGAGATCGAGTCGCTCAAAACACGTCTCGCAGACAGCGAAAAGCGCGCCGAGCAGGCGGCTGCCGAAGCGAGTGACAAGTACACGCGCCTTGCGGCCGAGTACGACAACTTCCGCCGCAGAAGCAAGACCGAGCGTGAGGGTGTGTATTCAGACGCCGTTGCCGATACGATCATGGGCATCGTGCCGATCATAGACAACCTCATGTACGCCGATCGCTTCGGAGGCGGCAACGAGAACCCCGAAAAGTACGCGGAGGGCGTAAAGCTCATCCTCGGCAAGCTTCCCGAAGTTCTCGAAAAGATGAACGTCACGATCTTCGGCGAGGTCGGAGAGACATTCGATCCCACGCTTCACAACGCGGTCATGCACGTCGAGGACGACAGCCTCGGCGAGGGCGAGATCACGGACGTGCTCCAGTGCGGATACAAATACGGAGAAAAAGTTATCAGATACGCAATGGTAAAAGTTGCGAACTGATTTCATAATATATATTAAATTAAAACAAAACATTTCGGAGGAAATTTATCATGGGAAAGATTATTGGAATAGATCTCGGTACCACC
>CAYWTG010000248.1:0-2209 GCA_964461155.1 uncultured Ruminococcus sp. | reverse complement strand
CAAGAGTGATCTTTACTCTCATTTCGGCACCTCCTAATAGATTTGGGTCACCCCAGTTAATTGCCGATTTCGTCGGCGTGTACCTCCCTCGTCGGACGCGCCCGCGAAAGAAAACGCGGACAAGAAAGGCGCAAAAAAAGAGCCCTCCTCACGAGGTAATAAAATTATACCATACCGTACACGCCCATGTCAAGCTTTTTCGCGAAAAAACATGAGACATGCAGGGAATTTTCGGTATTATTTTGTGGGGGGAATCGCAAACCGCTATTGCCAAAATAAGGTTATTATGCTATAATATATATGTAAATTACTCTCTGAGGTGCAATTATGATTCGTACAAAGGTCAAAAGATCGCTTGCTCTGTTTCTCACCGCCGTGCAAATTTTACTTCTGTCTGCGGCACATATCACGTTCGCCGCATCGGGATCCGTCGGAGGCTCGTGCGGAGACAATCTTACATGGTCGTTCGACGGCTTGACGCTGACGATCAGCGGTATCGGAGAAATGGCGAGCTACTCGCAGTATTATACGTATTCGCCGTGGAATGACTTCAAAGATTCCATAAGCAACATTGTGATCGAGGACGGAGTGACATCCGTCGGAGCTTACGCTTTCCGCGATTGCATACGTATCTCGAACGTCACACTGCCAAGTAGCGTGACATCCATAGGCGATTTTGCTTTCGACGGTTGCAGCAGTCTCAAAACTGTGTCAATCCCCGAAAGTGTCTTAAAAATCGGCAAAAACGCATTTTCAAACTGTATAAAGCTAAATGATATAACCATTCCCGAAAGCGTTACCCTGCTCGGTGAGCACGCATTCTCGGGCTGTAACGCTTTGACAAGCATCAAAATACCGAAAAGCATAACAAAAATCGACAACTACGCTTTCAGCTCATGTATCAGACTTGAGAGTGTGGAAATATCAAGCGGCGTTTTGTCAATCGAAAGCTACGCATTCTCGGGATGCAACAGTCTTGCGAGGATAGCAATACCGCAAAGTGTGTTATCAATCGGCGCAAATGCGTTCTATAACTGCATCAGGCTTTCGGACGTAACGATTCCGAGTGGCATAACATCTATCGGAAGCGGTGCTTTCTGCGGATGTATAAGTCTGCAAAGTGTAACTATCCCCGGAAGTGTAACTTCGATATACTCCTCGGCATTCTCGGGATGCAGTAAACTAAAAGATGTAATAATATGCGATGGTGTTGCATCTATCGGCAGTTCGGCTTTTTACAAATGTATCAATCTTGAAAAAATAACGATTCCCGGAAGCGTGACTTCCGTCGGATCGTCCGCATTTTATGAATGCGGCAGTTTGAAAAGCGCGACAATGGATGATGGAGTCATCTATATCGGCCGCGAAGCATTCTCAAAATAGAGTATTGTCCATATAAAACGATTCTGTTCTTTTTGTCCAGGGCAATCTTCCACTTGCTTCGAGTGGAGCAGATTGAGATACATCTGTTGCCTAAATGTACCGACAAGCCGTTTTTACGGCAAAAGTCGATTATTTCATTGTCCTCACTCTTATAGTGCTTTACGAGAGGATTGCAATGCTTGCAGAGTCTATAACCTTGTTCGTAAGCCTCTGGAAGCGTTTCAAACCAACCGACAGTGTCGATTTCGGAGTGCTGTATGTGGAAGCACTCAGACGAGTGGATAATCTTTTTTTTGCTATTTTTGCAGTAGTAATACATTTTGGAACCTTCTTTCTTTTATTTGTTGACTTTATTATAAAAGAAGAAGTGTCCCATAAAACGGACTTTACTATCGCAAATATATGCAAATATATGTTTTTGTAATTTTGAAACCTACCTATTGGGTCCTATGTTGAATTTGAAACCCGCAAGATACCCGTGCAAGACTTTACACCCCATTTTTAGGGCAAAGTCTTTCTTGTATCAATCTTGATGGGATTAGGCACGAACACGCGTGGAAAACAGACATTGTAAGCGTCTACGCCGAATGTGATAGTGACGGTATTACAAATCACCGTTGCACGACTTGCGAGTTTGATTACAGCGAAATAAATCTCGCGCACACCTACATTGATACCGTAACCGCACCTACGTGCACAGAAAAAGGTTACACAACTCACGCTTGCCACTGCGGTGACAGCTATGTCGACTCATACGTCAACGCGTTCGGACACGACTACGGCGACTGGTATGAAACCACAGCACCGACTTGTACAACAGACGGCG
>CAYWTG010000247.1:0-2222 GCA_964461155.1 uncultured Ruminococcus sp. | reverse complement strand
GCCGCGAGCTGTACATCGTTGAGGGTGACTCGGCGATGACCTCCTGTAAGCTCGGCCGCAACGCGGAGTTCCAGGCGATAATCCCCGTGCGCGGAAAGACGCTCAACTGCCTCAAAGCGTCGTATGACAAGATATTCAAAAACGACATCATTGTCGATCTGCTCCGCCTGCTCGGCTGCGGCGTCGAGATAAAGGGCAAGGTCAAGGGAGACATCGTCCCGTTCGACCTCGATTCGCTTCGCTGGGCGAAGATCATAATCTGCACTGATGCCGACGAGGACGGCTTCCAGATCAGGACGCTGATCCTCACGATGTTCTATCGCCTGCTCCCCACGCTTATCGAAAAGGGAAAGGTGTACATCGCGGAGTCACCGCTTTACGAGATCACGACGAAGAGCGACACGCTCTTTGCGTACAACGAGCCGGAGAAAGCGGAGATCTGCGCGCGGCTCGAGGCGGAGGGAACGAAGTACACTCTCCAGAGATCAAAGGGACTCGGCGAGAACGAGCCGGATATGATGTGGAAGACCACGATGAACCCCGAAACGCGCCGACTTATTCGCATAAACAAAGCGGATGCGGAGGCCACCGCGTACATCTTCGAGACGCTCCTCGGAGACGACATCGCGGAGCGAAAGGACTTCATAGCGCGCCACAGCTCGGAATACATGGACACCGTGGACGCGTATTGAGAGGAAATAAGCAGATGTGTCGCGCGTTACGCCGGAACAAACGAAGTTCCGCGACTCCGTAGTGGCGAACGACGCATCGCACATTTCGTTTGGACTGATAAAAGCTCCGCGGCAGACAAGAGTCTGCCGCGGAGCTTTTTATGTTTGCTTTATATGATCCGAAATACTTCGCAAATCCCGCCGAGGGCAAATATCGCTTCTTCTTAGAGTTGATATAATACAGAAAGTCATCCCATGTAAACGAGACTGTGTGGTCCGAGGGCTCATAGATATACGTTCCATCGCTTGTGAACTTTCCGTCATGTGCGAGTATGCCCTTGGGGTGAGAACGTATAGCGTTCGGTTGTTGTGATCTCGCCGTTTTCGTCGGTCGGATATTTTCAGATCAAAATTTCTTCGCGCGTGCGACGATGTGCCATCTTTCGGTGTCCTCCGTGACCTCGCCGAAGTCCGTGTCGGCGAAGACCGCCGTAAATTCAAAGCCCGCCTCGGTAAGGAGCCGCTTTAAAGTTTCCATGTCGTAGCACAGCTCGCTTTGCACGCCGTCCTGCCTTGTGTAGAGGCCGTTTTCGTCCTCCTCAAACACCGTCAGGTGAAAGTCGCACTGCCGCGCGTCGTCGGACAGGCGGTTGCGCCACACGCACACCGCGCCGTCGCGCTCGAGCACGTAGTCGTTGTCAGCGTAGATATTCTTAAACTTATACGGCGTGTTCACGTCGAAGAGGAACAGGCCGTCGGGGTCGAGATAATTGTGCACGAGCGCGAAGCAATCCGCGAGCTCCTCCTCGGAGAGCAGGTGATTTATCCCGTCAAGGCAGCACACGACCGCTCCCACCGTGCCGTACAGCTCGAAGTCGCACATATCTCCCTCTAAGAACAAGACGCCGAACACGCCCGCGTCCGCGCATCTCGAATACGCGTGCGAGAGCATTTCCGGGGAAATGTCGAGGGCGGTCATGTCATATCCGCGCTTCGCAAGCTCGACGGTCATGGCTCCCGTTCCGCAACCGAGCTCCAAAACGAGCGACGGCTTCTCGGGGAGATATTTTTCAAAAGAAGACTCGTAAAAGCTTGCCCATTTAGCGTAATCAACATCTTCGTTCAGCCTGTCGTACACCGCCGACAGCATATCGTATGCACCCATAATATCTCCGTTTCCGCGCATAAAGACCGTGCGCCGTTCCTTTTACAGTAGTATATCTCATTTGGGACGTAATTGCAAGAGCTTCGGCGAATTTTGTACGTCCGAGGTGTCCGAGTGAAGCTCAAGTGCACCGTCGTGCGCGAGTTTTTCTTCAAAAGCGCGAAAAAAAGCGTCGGGGAGCGAGTCTGCCGCGCTTTGCGCGACCTCGTCGTCGTCCATGCCGACAAAGCGGAGCAGGCGTTTGGCCGAGGATATGTTTGAAAGGCGCACGGAAGCCACGCGTCGCCCCTCCTCGCTGAGCGATATCTCGCCGTAGCGTTCGAGGACGGCAAGGTGCTCGAGCGCGAGCCTCTCCGCTGTGCGCCGCGCGCCGTACAGCGTCATGC
>CAYWTG010000246.1:0-2224 GCA_964461155.1 uncultured Ruminococcus sp. | reverse complement strand
TCCCGCGCTCGCCGCGAGAGTATTCCTCTTCAGCTGGGCGTCCGAGATGACCACCTTCACCAAGGCGGGAAGCCGCATTTCATCTCTCGCCGTGACGCTCGGTGAGGGCGACATCACCGCCGGCGCGACGCCGCTTGCCTCGCTCAAGGCGGGAAGCTTCCCCGACGCGACGCTCGGAGATATGTTCGTCGGAAACATCGGCGGCTCGATCGGCGAGGTGTCGACGCTTCTTTTGCTCCTCGGCGGGATCTACCTGCTCGTGCGCCGTGTCATCACGTGGCACATTCCCGTGACCTACCTCGGCACGGTGGCAGTTCTCTCATACCTGTTCCCGCAGATGACGAACTCCGTTTCGTTCATGATGTATGAGCTGATGGCGGGCGGACTCGTCCTTGCGGCGTTCTTCATGGCAACCGACTACGCCACGTCCCCCCTCACGCCGACAGGCCGACTCATTTACGGCTTCGGATGCGGCGTTATAACTTTCCTCATTCGCCGCTTCGGCGGCTACGCGGAGGGCGCGTCGTTCGCGGTACTCATCATGAATCTGCTCGTGTGGTACCTCGATCTCGTCGGCAAGCCGCGCAAGTTCGGAACAAAACGCTTTGAAGCTCGGCCGAAGAAAGCCGAAAAGGGCGACAAATGACACGCCCGAAGTTACGAAAGGAAGCGTTCTATGGAAGATAAAATAAAGAAGATCGAAGAAGACGTCGAGCTCGTTTCGGCGGAGTGCGTCGACGATGAGTCGGAGCGCGAGATCGTCGTCGAGGCTACCGACGAGGCTGGGGTAAGCGAGGCTGCGGAAGCTGTGGCAAGTGAGGCTGCGGAAGATGAAGTTTCGGAAGCCGAGGCCTCGGAAGTGGCGGAAGATGCTTCGTCGGATGATGCGGAGGCGGACTCCGCGGCGTCGGATAAAGCCGATAATAAAAAGAAAAAACGCGCGACGGACGAGTCGTCACCGCGATTTCTCTCGCGGCTCGTCATCACGCTCACGGTGATCTGCGCCGCCGTTGCGATGCTTCTTGCGGCGGTCAACGCCGTGACGCGCGACCGCATTGCGGACAACGCCGCGCGAGAGAAGAACGACGCGATACTCGAGATATTCACCGCGGGCACGTCGAGTGAGCTTTACAAGGTGCTCGACGACGGAAGCGAGGTGTATCTCGTGTTCCGCGACGGCGACGCGATCGGATACTGCGCGTTCGTCTCGTCGACCGGATTCGGCGGTTCGATCGAGATGATGGTAGGTATCGACTCGGCTTACGACACCGCAGGCGTGAAGATCGTGTCGATGTCGGAAACTCCGGGTGTCGGAACGAAGACGAACACCGCTGACTTTCTCTCGAGATTCACGGGACTCCATCACGCCGACCCCGTAGGGCAAGTTGACGCGATCTCCGGCGCGACGATCAGCTCGACTGCCGTAAAGGCGGGAGTATCGGCCGCACACGCGATCGAGATCGACCTGTCGGCGATATGCGCCGAGCGCGGCATTCAGCTGATAAGCCCGGAACGTCTTGAAGAGATCATCGCCGAGGATGCGGCGCTGAAAGCGGACAGCTCCGGTGAGACTGTCGCCGGTGAGCCGATATCCGGTGAGCCGATCGAGAGTGATCCGTCAAGCGGCGAGCCCGTCTCGCCCGACACGGAGAGTCCGACGGTCGAGCCCGCCGTGACAGAAGACGACCCGTTCGTATTGAACCCGGGCTCGCGGGATTATTTATACAACATCGACGTGTCCGACGGAAGCGACAGATTTGTCATTGAGATCCCGAAAGACGACGAGACGGCGACTTTTGAAAAGAAGACGACGCCCGCAGAGTCTGCCGCACCGCCCACCGCGCCCGCGACAACACCCGCGCCGAAGGTGACGGAGCCCGCGAAAGTCACGACAGCTCCTGCCGAGACAGAGCCGCCCATAGATGACGAGACGATCCCGTCTTGGCTCGACACCGAGCCGGAAGAGACGATCCCGTCCTGGCTCGACACCGAACCCGAAGAAACGATCCCGTCCTGGCTCGGCTGAGTCGGGGGGGGGGAACGATAGGGGAGACGCGCGGGCTCCGCCCATGCCCCGCCGCCTTTTTGTAAAAAGGCGGGCGAAAACTTTGTAAAGGGATTCTCGACGAAGTTAATCCTTTTTCCAAAGTTTTTGGTCAAGCTTTTTGAAAAAAGCTTGCGGATTCCAAAGGCAGAGCCTTTGGGCGTCTCTCCCTTAACCGTC
>CAYWTG010000245.1:0-2226 GCA_964461155.1 uncultured Ruminococcus sp. | reverse complement strand
GTGCGAATACATAGCGGCGTACACCGATAGGATCGATTGCCTTGTCATAAGCCATCCTCATGAGGACCACATGGGCGGTGCCGCAGCTCTCATTGAGCGCTTTGAGATAGGCGAGATAATCATGGAGGGCTACGACGAGTTCGACTCCGACGCGCCGGTGTTTTATGAGAGAGCCTACGACGCTATGACCGAGCGCGAGCTGTACCCGGTGCTCGCGGTCCCCGGAGACGTACATACCTATGGCGACATAACGCTCGAGATACTTTCTCCGTGGCGCGATTACGGCGACAGGAATAACAACAGCATTGTCCTGCGCGCGTCGTGCGACGGAGCGAGCGCCGTTTTCACCGGCGATGCCGAGAGCACGGCGGAGTCCGATATCGTCGAGCGCTGCGGCACGCGCCTTGACGCCGATGTGCTGAAGGTCGGTCATCACGGCTCGTCCACATCGACCTCGGAGAAGTTCTACCGCGCGGTGTCGCCCGACATTGCCGTGATATCCTGCGGACGCGACAATTCCTACGGTCATCCGCATTCCGAGACGCTGCGATGCTTCCGCGAGAGCTCTCAGGAGTATTACCGCACCGACGAGGAGGGAAGCGTGGTGCTCGTTTGCCGGGACGGCGAGCTGTGCAGAAAATAAGAAATACCGAGGTTGAGCTGCGTGAGAGCTTCGCCTCGGTATTTTTCTGCTGTTAAACAAGTCCCATAAAGTACTCGACTGCTATCGCGACGATAACGACGAGCGCGGAAATTATAAAGCCGTGGAGCATCGGTGCCGCACCCGATTTTTTTACGTCCTTGAAGCTTGTGTTGAGTCCTATCGCTGCGAGAGCCGAGACCATGAGGAATTTACTCAAGTCCTTTGCGCCCGACGAGACAGTCTGCGGAATAAAGCCGAGGCTGTTTACGGCGGCGAGAGCGAGGAATCCTGCGATAAACCAGGGGAAAAGCTTTAAAATGCCGACGCTTCGGCGAGATTCCGTGTTCGCTCCGGCCTTTGCCTTGATGCGGATATTTACGAAAGTGAACACGAGCACGGTCGGGATGATCGCGAGCGTGCGCGTGAGCTTGACCATCGTCGCGAAATCTCCCGCGCCCTCGGAGAACGCGTATCCCGCCGCGACGACGCTCGAAGTGTCGTTAACGGCCGTGCCTGCCCAAAGTCCGTAGGCGGTGTCGGAAAGCCCGAGCGCGTGACCCATTATCGGGAAAAGGATTATCATCGCCATATCGAAAAGGAAAGTCGCGGACATGGCGTAGGCGATGTCGGAGTCCTCAGCGTCGATGACGGGAGCTATCGCCGCTATCGCGCTTCCGCCGCAGATGCCGGTTCCCGCCGAGATGAGGTTCGACAGCTTCCAGTTGAGCCCGAGTGCGCGACCGACGAAATATCCTCCGCCGAAGCAGGTGAGAAGCGTAAAGAGCATGACCGTGAGCGACATTTTGCCGACGGAGAGGATGACCCTCACATTAAGCGACGCGCCGAGGAGGATTATCGCAAGCTTCAGTATCTTCTTTGACGTGAACTTCAGTCCCGGCTTCAAGACTGCGGGGTGGAAGAAGGCGTTTATCGCCATGCCGAGAAGCAAAGCGATGACGGACGCGCCGATGACGTGTATCGGCAGGAGAGACTCGATAAATTTGGCGATCGCGGCGAGAAGCAAGGCCGCAAGAAGCCCGGGCAGAAGTCGCGCGAGCTTTGATAATGATGATTTCATAATGTTACCTCGTGAAAATGTTTTCTGCCCCTTGATTTTACCATAAGTATGTGATAAAATCAAATTATCATTTATTATGTACCGATAACGGTGCGTTATGAGGTGTGCTATGCTTGATCACAGGATCGAAACCTTTCTCACCCTTTACGACGAGATGAACTACAGACGTGTCGCCGAGCGGCTCAATATGACTCAGCCCGGCGTGACACAGCATATCAAATATCTTGAAAAATACTACGGCACGCCGCTGTTTGATTACGACGGGCGGCAGCTGAGGCGGACGGAGGGCGCGGAGATTTTGAAGCGTCACATGGACTGCATCGTCGCCGAGGAGCGGGCTGTGGCGGACAGTCTGTCGAAGAAAAAGCCGCAAAGACTGCGACTGGGAGCGACGAAGACCGTCGGCGAGTTCGTCATCCGCGACAGGATATGCAGAATATAAACGAAATTAACTAAAATATGCAAAATAATGATTAAAACAACTTGAAACAGCAAAAAATATTCA
>CAYWTG010000244.1:0-2230 GCA_964461155.1 uncultured Ruminococcus sp. | reverse complement strand
CTCTCTTACGAGCATGAATACTCCGATATCTCCGACGATAACGGCGTCGACGCCGACAGTCGCGAGGAAGTCGACGTATTCCGTGAGCGCGGGGTACTCGGCCGTGCGCGGCATTATATTGAGCGTAACATACACGCGCACGTTACGGCTGTGGCAATAATCGACCGCCCATGCGAGCTCGTCGTTTGTGAAGTTGCCGGACGCCGCGCGCATTCCGAATGCTTTTCCCGAAAGATACACCGCATCCGCGCCGTACATCACCGCCGCACGAAGCTTTTCGGGATTTCCGGCGGGAGAGAGCAGTTCTGCTTTTCCATTACGGTTCATTTAAAAGTCCTTTGCCTTATACATTCATGATAACGGGAAGGATCATCGGCTTTCTCTTCGTCTTCGAGTAGAGGAACTTGGAAAGCGAATCCTTCGTCTGCTGTTTGAGGCGTGTCCATTCCGTCACGCCCGAATCGAGCAGGTCTGTGAGAAGCTCACGCGCAAGCTCGCGTGCCTCGTCCATCAGCTCCTCGCTCTCGCGAACGTAAACAAATCCGCGCGAGATGATGTCGGGACCCGAGATGAGCACACGCTGATCCATGTCGACCGTTGCAACGACGACGATAAGTCCGTCCTGTGCCAGGTGACGTCTGTCGCGAAGCACGATGTTTCCGACATCTCCGACTCCGTAGCCGTCGACGAGAGTTTTTCCTGCGGGAACGGGAGCCGCGCGCTTACAGGTCGTGCCGTCAAGCTCGAGCACCTGTCCGATATCGCAGACGAAAATATCTTTCGGATCCATACCCATGAACTCCGCGAGCTCCTTGTGCTGCATAAGGTGGCGGTACTCGCCGTGTATGGGCATGAAGAATTTCGGCTTCGTCAGCGCGTGCATGAGCTTTAACTCCTCTTGGCAGGCGTGACCCGAAACGTGCACCTCAGCGTCGTCGTGATATACGTTCACTCCTCTGCGGTACATCTCATTTATGATACGTCCGACAAGTTTCTCGTTGCCGGGGATCGCGTGGGACGAGAGGACGACGAGGTCCTCGCTCGAGAGGGAGACCTGATTGTGATCCGAGAACGCCATTCTGTAAAGCGCGGACATCGGCTCACCCTGCGAGCCTGTCGTCACGATCGTGATCATCTCGCCGGGATAACGTCCGATCTCGGAAATGTCGATGAGTACTCCGTCCGGCACGTCCATATATCCGAGACGAACCGCCGCGCCGATGACGTTTATCATACTGCGTCCCGTAACGGCGACCTTGCGTCCGAACTTGACGCTTGTGTTGATTATCTGCTGAACGCGGTGAACATTCGACGAGAATGTTGCGATTATGATCCTCTTGTGCGGGTTCTGCATAAAGATTCCGTCGAGAGCCGAGCCTACGTTGCGCTCGGACGGCGTATATCCCGCGCGGTCGACGTTCGTCGACTCACACATGAGAAGAAGCACGCCCTGTCTGCCGTACTCGCCGATTCGCGTCAGATCCATCATCTCGCCGCCGATCGGGGAAACGTCAAGCTTGAAGTCTCCCGAGTGCATGATAACTCCGACGGGAGTCGTGACCGCGATGCAACAAGCGTCGGCGATCGAGTGGTTTACGTGGATAAACTCGGCTTTGAACGCGCCGAGAGTGAGTATGGTGCCTGCCTCAACGGTGACGAGAGTGCGGCTTCCGAGAAGCTTGTGCTCCGCGAGCTTGTTCTCGAGTATACCGAGTGTCAGACGTGTACCGTATACGGGAACGTCGATCTGGCGAAGCAGATACGGTATCGCTCCGATGTGGTCCTCGTGGCCGTGAGTTATGAGTATTCCCTTGATCTTGTCAACGTTCTTCTCAAGATATGCGAAATCCGGGATGACAAGGTCGATTCCGGGCATATCTTCATCGGGGAATGCAACTCCGCAGTCGATGATTATCATGCTGTCGCCGTACTCGATGACAGCTATGTTCTTTCCGATCTCGTTAAGTCCTCCGAGCATCATTACACGGAGCTTGTGACGCGGCTTTTGCGCACTCTGTGCTACGGCATTTTTGTTTTTCTTAGCCAATTTAAAATTCCTTTCTCAGCTCTGTCGGCAAAATACACGGTCGTGCCGACGTATTCATAATAACGTATGTCGTTATGTTCCGCAAAAACGCCGCAAAAGACGCGGAGAAAACTCGGGAAACCACAAAAAGAGCCCCGATTTCGGCGCGTTTGATGTGTGATCGGCACAGTATCCGATGTTTCG
>CAYWTG010000243.1:0-2256 GCA_964461155.1 uncultured Ruminococcus sp. | reverse complement strand
GCATCGACAAAGCCGCATTTCGGCAACACATATGAGATAATCATGACAGACGCCGTCGCTCGCTACAAGCGTCAGCGCGGATATGACGTTTTCTTCTGTACGGGAACCGACGAGCACGGACAGAAGATCGAAAATAAGGCAAACGACGCGGGAATTTCGCCGAAAGAGTACGTAGACCGCGTTGCCGCAGAGGTTCGCGGCGTGTGCGACAAGATGAACACAACCTACGACCACTTTATCAGAACTACCGACGATTACCACGTCCGCGCGGTCAAGAATATCTTCAAGAAGATGTTCGATAAGGGCGATATTTACCTCGGAAGCTACGAGGGATGGTACTGCACCGACTGCGAGGCGTTCTTCACCGACAGCCAGCTCGTGAACGGCAAGTGTCCCGACTGCGGACGCGATGTGAGCCGTGAGAGCGAAAAGGCGTACTTCTTCAAAATGTCTAAATATGCCGACAGACTCATCAAATATATCGATGAGCATCCCGGTTTCATCGAGCCCGAGTCTCGTAAGAAAGAGATGATAAACAACTTCTTGAAGCCCGGACTTCAGGATCTCTGCGTGTCGAGAACGAGCTTTAAGTGGGGAATCCCCGTTGATTTCGATCCCGAGCACGTTGTGTACGTTTGGCTCGACGCGCTCAGCAACTACATCACGGCTCTCGGATATGACCCCGCCCTCGACGAGCAGCCCGAAAGCTTCAAGAAAAACTGGCCGGCAGATGTCCACGTTATCGGTAAGGACATCATGCGCTTCCATTCCATCTACTGGCCGATCTTCCTCATGTCGCTCGACCTTCCTCTCCCGAAGAAGATCTTCGGTCATCCGTGGTTCAACTATGGTCAGGACAAGATGTCGAAGTCGCGTGGAAACGTCATATTCGCAGACGCGCTTGCGGATAAGATCGGCGTCGACGGAGTTCGCTATTATGCGCTTTCCGAAATGCCCTACGCAAACGACGGCTCCATCACATACGAGGCTATTCTCAATCGCTTTAACACAGACCTCGCAAACAATCTCGGCAATCTCGTAAACCGCACGGTTGCGATGACGAAAAAGTATTTCGACGGTAATGTTCCGACACCTGCCGCCGAGACCGAGCTTGACTGTGATCTCAAGAACACCTTTGCCGAGGCCGTAAAGAACTTCACCGAGAACATGGACGCGTTCCACATTTCCGACGCCGTAAGCTCGGTATTTACCGCTCTTCGCCGCGCGAACAAATACATCGACGAGACGACCCCTTGGGCTCTCGCAAAGGATGAGGCAAATCGTGAAAGACTCGGCACCGTCATCTATAATCTCCTCGAGTGCATCCGCATAGCGGCAGTTCTCCTTTCCTCGATCATTCCCGAGTCGGCAGACAAGATCTTCTCGCAGATCGGCACCGATATCCGTGACTTTGATTCGATCCTCACTTTCGGTGCGCTTTGCCCGAACATAGCTGTCGGAACTCCCGAGCCGCTGTTCACGAGAATCGACGAGGAGAAGTTCATGGCAGAGATCGAAAGCGAGAAAGCCGCGTCCGCTGTTTCCACAGAGCCCGTAACAGAGGACACCGAGCATCTTGAGCAGATCACGATCGACGACTTTGCACGTACCGAGCTTCGCTGTGCGAAGATCCTCGAGTGCGAAAAGGTCAAGAAAGCGAAAAAACTCTTAAAGCTTCGCGTTGACCTCGGATTTGAGCAGAGACAGGTAGTATCCGGTATCGCCGCATTCTACGAGCCCGAAGCTCTCATCGGAAAGAAAGTCATCCTCGTCACTAACCTCGCTCCCGCAAAGCTTTGCGGAATCGAGTCGCAGGGAATGATCCTCGCAACCGGCGACGACGATATCAAGGTAATCTTCCTCGATGAGTCGACTCCCCTCGGTTCAAAGGTAAGATAAAGCGGATGAGTATCAGATACTTTGACGCACACGCGCATCTTGACGACGAGTATCTCGTTTCGTCATTTGAAGGCGGCACGGACACAGCTGTAGCACTGTCACGCGAAAGCGGCGTCTGCGGGATCGTGAACGCGGGTACAAATGTCAAAAACTCCAAACGCTCGATCGAGCTTGCGGAAAAATATTCGTTCATTTATGCCGCAGTCGGTATTTATCCGGCTGATGCGCAGTCGCTCGGAGACTCGATCGACGACGCTATGCGCGAGATCGAGAAGCTTTTTGCGCACCCGAAAACCGTAGCCGTCGGCGAGATTGGACTTGACTACCACTATGACGGGACGGACAAGGAGCGTCAAA
>CAYWTG010000242.1:0-2260 GCA_964461155.1 uncultured Ruminococcus sp. | reverse complement strand
GCATCTTGACAAAGCGATTTTTTTGAAGTATAATATAACTGTTGTGAATGCTGGTGTGGCTCAGTTGGTAGAGCAGTTGATTCGTAATCAACAGGTCACCGGTTCAAGTCCGGTCACCAGCTGATAAAAAGCAGATGTCTCAAATGCGATGACGCGTTTGGGACATCTGCTTTTTTCGTAAAAATATTCACGAAACACGCAAAAATATTCCGTAGGGTATTGACTTTAGCGGAATGTTGTGCTACTATATTAAAGTGCTAAAGCAACAACGGAGGAATAATTCATATGCAAAGCTTTCATAACGAGCTCACCGAATACTTTTACAAGGCGGTACTGGAGCTTCGCGATACAGAAGAATGCAGAAATTTCTTTGAGGATGTCTGTACCGTAAAGGAGCTTCAGGACATTTCACAGCGTCTTCGCGTTGCGCAGATGCTAAACGAGGGACACAGCTATCAGGAGGTCTCAAGCGAGACCGGCGCGAGCACCGCGACCATCAGCCGCGTGAACAAGTGTCTTTTGTACGGAAGCGGCGGTTACAAGACCGTCATGAAACGCGTCGCCGATTCGGACGACGAATAAACGCTACTTAATATATTTGAAGATAGGTCGGACGACCGATCATGTTTGAGGATTTTGTTTTATGGATCTTAAAGGCAGCACTCTGAGAAGTGACGAGAGAGCACAGCTTGAGCTTCGCTCGCTGTATTCCTCGTACGGCTACAGACGTTATAAGATGAGTAAATTCGAGGAGTATGACTTGTACGCGAGAAACAAGGATTTTCTGGTTTCCGACAGAGTCATCACTTTTACCGACACCAACGGCAAGCTCATGGCGTTGAAGCCGGACGTTACACTGTCTATCATTCGCAACTGCGGTGATGTTGAGGGATGCGTTACGAAGCTTTATTATAATGAGAATGTTTACCGCGTGTCAAAGGGCAACGGCGTTTTCGGGGAGATAATGCAGACAGGGCTCGAGTGCATCGGCGATGTCGACGCATACAGCATCTTCGAGGTGATAATGCTCGCCGCGGAGAGCCTTGGCAAGATATCCGCGGACTATGTCCTTGACATATCGCATATGGGAGTCGTTGAGTACGCGATCGAGCGTGCGGGCCTTCCCGCCGATTCCAGAGAGAAAACTCTCGCATACATCGGAGAGAAAAACGCACATGAGCTTCGTGCGCTTTGTGCCGAGTACGGTGCGGACGCCTCGCCGCTCGAGGCTCTCGTGTCTACGTGGGGCAGAGCGGATTCCGTCATCCCGACTCTTAAAGAAGTTTTCGCTGACTGCGACGCGCTTTGTGAGCTTGAAGAGCTTGTGCATTCGCTCGGAAAGTGCGGATACGGCGAGCATATCAATATCGACTTTTCAGTCACAGGCAACGCGAGATACTATAACGGCTTTGTCTTCAACGGATTTGTAAACGGCATATCATCGCGCATTCTCTCGGGCGGACAGTACGACAAGCTCATGCAGAGCATGGGTCGCCGTTCACGCGCCGTCGGCTTTGCGATCTATCTCGACTTACTCGAAAGATTCGGCGACTGCACGTGCGCTTACGACGTCGACACCGTGATCCTCTATGATGACGGAACGCCGCTCGACGTGCTTTTGGGAATGATAAAAATGTTAAACAGCTCGGGAAAGAGCGTCACAGCGCAGAGAAAACTGCCCGAGGGATTACACTGCAAACAGCTTATGCGTCTTCGTGAAGGGAGTGTCGAAATAATTGAAAACAATGCTTAACATCGCGCTTCCCAAGGGAAGGCTCGGAGAAAAAGTTTACGCCATGTTCGCGCGTGCGGGCTTTGAGTGCCCGTCCGTCCTCGAAGAGGGACGACGCCTCATATTTGAAAATGAGGAGTGCGCGGTCAGATATTTTTGGGTAAAGCCATCGGACGTTGCGATATATGTCGAGCGCGGCGCGGCTGACATCGGAGTCGCCGGCAAGGATATTTTGCTCGAGTATGAGCCCGACGTCTACGAGCTTCGCGACCTCGGCGTCGGAAAATGCCGCATGGCAGTTGCCGCCCGCACGGGATTTCGCGATAACACGGAGAGAACACTGCGCGTGGCGACAAAGTTTTCACGCATCACCCGAGAGCATTACGCCTCAGTCGGACGCGATATCGATATAATCCATTTGAACGGCTCGATCGAGCTTGCGCCGATACTCGGGCTTTCCGATGTCATCGTCGATATCGTCGAGACGGGAAGCACCCTGAAAGAAAACGGTCTCGAGCTCATAGACAC
>CAYWTG010000241.1:0-2289 GCA_964461155.1 uncultured Ruminococcus sp. | reverse complement strand
CCAGAAGTATGAGCTCCGCCTGCGCGGCAAACCGGTCGACATCCCCCCGAAGGAGCTCGAGCTTCTCTACTTCCTCGCTTCAAACTACAACCGCGTGTTCACGCGAGATCAGCTTCTCGACAAGGTCTGGGGCTTTGACTACCTCGGAGACTCACGCACGGTTGACGTTCACGTCAAGAGACTCCGCGAAAAGCTCGAGGGCGTTTCCGACAAATGGTCGCTCAAGACCGTTTGGGGCGTTGGATATAAATTCGAGCACATTCAGTAAATACATCCGCACTATCGGCCGTTGCGCGAAAGCGCAACGGTATTTGTGCTTTAAAAGAGGAGGTCAACATTCCGATGTTTAAAAGCATTTTCATCAAATACGTCACGGCGTTTCTCGTTATAAACATTTCGTGTATGCTGATCTTGTCGTCGATCATCACATCGATCATCAGCTCATACAGCACGGACGTTAAATCGGAAACTCTCGAAAACGCCGCCGAACACATATACATCACCGTAAATCAGGGGCTTGAGAGCCATGATATGACAAATGACCTCGCGTACTACATCGGAGTGTTCCCCGAGCATATCCACACATATCTCGACTCCATCGCGACAAACGTCGACGAGCTTGTCATGTTCATCGTTGACAGCGACGGACGCATCATCCTGTCGGGAGGCGCGGATGAGTCGCACCGCTTCGGCGGCGAGGACGGCATCTTCGACTACGATGAGCCTCAGTTTTATTTGCCTGCGGAATATATCGAAAAGCTCAAAGACGGCGACAGCTACCGCGAAGTCACGACTCTCGACGGGCTCTTCGACGAAAAGCATATCGTGTATTCCGTTCCGTTTATGGATGAGGCGGGATACTTTATGGGCGCGGTCGTGGCTTCGAGCCAAAACTCCGACATGAACATACTGCTCAGCGGTATGTCGAAAACGATATTCATGTCGACGCTTTATCTGATGCTCGCGCTTCTCGTTGTTACATACTTTATCAGCGAGCGTTTTGTCTCGCCGATACGCGCGATGAGCCGCGCCGCACAGAGTTTTGCAAAGGGACAGTTTGATGTACGTGTCCCGGTTCGCGGAAAAGATGAGATCGCGGAGCTTGCCACGGCGTTTAACAATATGGCAACTTCGCTGTCGAAAAACGAGGAGATGCGCAGACTGTTCCTCGCGAATGTCTCGCACGACCTTCGCACGCCGATGACGACGATCTCCGGATTTATCGACGGTATTCTCGACGGCGCGATACCGCCCGAGAAGCATTCGTATTATCTCGGCGTCATCGCAAGCGAAGTTCGACGCCTGTCGCGCCTTGTATCGACACTGCTCGACATCACGAAGATCCAAGCCGGCGAGCGCAAATTCAACATGGTCGATTTCGACATCTGCGAAATGTGCCGTCAGGTGCTCATTTCGTCGGAACAACGCATCGAATCAAAGAAGCTTGACGTAGTATTCGACTGTGACGACGATAATATGTATGCCGTGGGAGATGTCGACGCGATACATCAGATCGTTTATAATCTCATGGATAACGCGATAAAGTTTTCCTACGACGGTGGAAAATACGAGATAACCATCCGCGAAAAGGGCTCGAAGATCGTCGTTTCCGTATATAACGAGGGTCAGGGTATCGCAGAAGACGACCTGCCTTTCGTATTCGATCGATTCTACAAGAGCGACAGAAGTCGCGGTCTTGACAAAACAGGAGTCGGACTCGGACTTTATATCGCACGTACCATAATCGACGCGCACGGCGAAGACATCTGCGTCGAAAGCGAGAGCGGCAAGTGGTGTCGCTTTACGTTCACGCTCACTCGCGGCGTATCGCCCAAGCAGTCAAATCTGTTGAAATAAGAGGACATTATGACTTATACATACGTTGTCACCTGCCTGTTCGGACTTGAAGCACTCGTCGGAGAAGAGATCGACAGTCTCGGCTATAAGCGACTCGAAACGCTCGACGGCAGAGTGATATTCAGCGGGGACGAAAGTGCCGCAGCAAGATGCAATATAAGCCTGCGCTTTGCGGAAAGGCTGTATCTTCTTCTCGGCGACTTCACCGCCGTGACTTTCGACGAGCTTTTCGACGGAGTGCACGCGCTCCCTCTCGAGGAATTTATCGAGCCCGACGACGAATACCCGATAAGCGGTCACTCGATCAAAAGCCGCCTGTTTTCCGTCCGCGACTGCCAACGCATCGCAAAAAAAGCGGCGTCGGTGCGCCTTTCGGAGAAATATCACATAAAACAGCTTCCCGAAAGCGGTACGCGAAAGAGACTTGAGTTT
>CAYWTG010000240.1:0-2326 GCA_964461155.1 uncultured Ruminococcus sp. | reverse complement strand
CTCTTGCAAAGTCTTACGCGCACAGCTCGTAAAGAAGGCGTAAAATGGAGCTTCCCTTTCGCAGACCGCAAGGAGCTCCGACGAGCTCCGCTATCCTGTGTATCAAGTGCTCTCGCGAGCTTACGATGACGGATATCGGCCTGCACAAGAAAATGATAAACCGAGGCGCGACAAGCTTTATGTGCGTCGACTGTCTCGCAAAGCACACAGGTCTTACCCGTGAGGTGCTTTTGGAAAAGGCCGAGCAGTTCCGCAAAATGGGCTGCATACTCTTCTGAAAGCAGGTAAAATGACTCACAACGGAGGGATGGCGAAAATGAAGCGTTCAGTTAAAGCCGCGGCGATCATACTTACGACGTTTTTTCTCGTCTCTTGCAGTGCGACAAGCGATGTCACAGTGCACACTCGAGCGTCAAGTTCAGTCTCAGAGACAAATGAAACGACGATCATCTCCGAAAGCACTACTTTCACAGCCGACTCCGAAAGTCATGTTGCAACTTTCGAAAATGCCGAAGCATCCGAATATCAAAGTGTTTCGGAAAGCGCGAATGTTTCCGAAAGCGAAAGTTCTGTCGAACACCCGCAAATCGAGGACACCGATGGAGAGGAGCTTCAAAGCGACATTTCGGAAAGCGAAGCCGATCATGCTACGCCATACGCCGATAATTATCACGGACACGTCTACACCGGCGGGCAGTACAGCAAAAAATATCATTACAAAGCAAACTGCGCCGGAAAGAGTAGTCATGAGATAACATGGGATGAGGTAAAGCAAAGAAATCTCGGTCCTTGCGGCACTTGTGTACTAAAGTAAAATGAATATCACGAAAAGCGTAACGGTTCACTTAAACCGTTACGCTTTTTGCGTTCAATATCGGTTTAGAGTTTGCGCCGCATCACATTTCGACGTCGTTTTGCCTATTGCGGCGTTTGTTTTCACGTTCCCATGCGCTTTTTGACGCATTTTGTTATATTGCAAACTTTTTTTAATGAAATTGCGCATCTGTATTGACAAACGGATAACCGGCTGTTATAATGGAAGCAGGAAACAAATGATACGTAAATTCAAAACAGTTTGGAGGTGAATGACGAAGCATACGGCATCATTCTATATTTGAGGGGAGGTTAAGTAAAATCTAATATTAAGCTCATATCTAATTCTTCACTCAAAAAACATTAAAATGGAGGTATTCACAATTTAGCATTTATTGATTAATCGAAAGGATCTGTAAAATCATGAAAAAACAAATTATCACTGTTATCGCATCCGTTTTACTGTGTTCGCTCTTGCTCACGTCGCTTTTCTCTTGCGCCGACAGCAGCGTTGAATCTGACAGCTCGGCGGATAATCAAACGAGCGCAGTCACACACAATACATCCGCCGAAAGTGAGCAGACAAAGGAAACCGCCGCACCTGAATCGTCGAACCGCGCAGACGGCCCGATCGGAGGCTCGGCTATGTGCGAAGTCCACGATCATACGCAGTATCACTTTGTGCCTACCGATCTCATCGAATTCATCGGCAAGGACGAGTTCCGCGCATGGGACAAGCTCGTTTCGGCTGCCGAAAGCTCCGACGGCTGTCCGTTTCCCGACTACAATATTTATAACTTAGTCCATCACTTCAGCATCCCTCGCGATGTTCTGTCTGACGCTTACTACGGCATCGGCGGTTGCTACTACACAAACGTTTGGGACATCGAAACAATATATAACGGGACCTTTGAAGAATACGACGCGTTCAACAGCGACACGGAGCGCATGATCGCTACTGTACAATGTCGCGAAAATGTAAGACGCGCAAAGCAGAGCATCAAAAGAGACTACGCGGACACGTGGGGCGAGAAATTCGACTTTGACGGAATATACGCCATGCTGAGCGTTCACGAGATCGCACTCGCCTTTGACATCTCCGAAGACGCACTGCGCAATTACTTCCCTATAGATCAAGAAAAGCTCGCCGCAGGTTATTCGTATAACTACGACTTTTCCGCAATATATGACGAAAACGGCAACCTCCGCCCGCTTAACGCTTCCCTCTCCGGTATGCAAAGAGATGCACTCTTCTGTCGCATCGATGATTATTTAATTGACTGAGTTGAATAGTCGACCGAGGCGATAAAACACCCCCGAAGTCACATTGTGATATGCGGCTTCGGGGGTGTTTTGCGGGTATAGCACAAAAATCGGCGACGTCAGTTGTGACGTCGCCGATTTTGATTTACGGATTAAAGACCGCGCTTTACGTAGTGAGTGTGGAGGAGCTCATGTGCCTTGTGGCTGTTGGGCTCTCCGAGGAACTCCTCGTAGATCTTCTTGATGATCG
>CAYWTG010000239.1:0-2327 GCA_964461155.1 uncultured Ruminococcus sp. | reverse complement strand
AAGTCGATCAAAATAAGGTGTCCGACGCCCGCGCGGGCAAGGAGAACTGCTATATTTGAGCCGAGCCCCCCGAGTCCGCAGACGGCGACAGTTGCTTTTTTGAAAGCTTCCTGCCGATCTTTGCCGTGACGCGAGGCGAGAGTGTCATACCATTTTACCTTGTCGACGTCCATCTTAACCGCCTCCCACGAATACGACGATCTCGAGGGTGTCGCCGTCTTGCAGTACTGTGCTCGAAAAGTCCGCCGCGCGAACTATTTGTCCGTTCAGCTCGGCGGCGACGCGGCGCGAGTTTATCGATGAGTCTTCGAGATACTCCGCGATGCTCATGCCGTCGCAACTTACATTTTGCCCGTTGATTTTTACCATTTTCCGTTCCTTTCATAATTTTGATCCCGAGAGAAAACAAAAAAGAGAGTCGCCGATTTGGCAACTCTCTCAGGTTTTACGAAGTGTATTCCCGCGCTGTGACAGGCATCCCTACGTTGGCATTATCCAAATCAGGTTCTCGGTCGACGGTCACACCGTCCTCTCAGCCTGTATACAAGCTCCCGTGTTATTCTCTTTTTCTCTATTATACACCGTGCTGCGGCACTTTGCAATAGCTTTTCGCTAAAAAGATCACAGAGAATCGATATATCTGCAAGCGGCGATTGCGGCGGATGCTCCGTCGGCTATCGCGGTCGATACCTGACGAACAGATTTACGACGGCAGTCTCCCGCTGCGAAAATGCCCGCTGTGCGCGTTGTGCAGCTCTCATCGGAGTCAATATATCCTCTCTCGTCGAGTGTGCAGAGTGCGGCGAAAATATCGTTTTCGGGCTCGAGTCCGATCGCGACGAACATTCCATCGGCGGAAATGTCGCGCGTCTCGCCGTTAGACGTGCGCTCAAGCGTCGCGCCGACGAAAGTGTCGTCACCGAGTATCTTCTTGACGGTGCTTCCCGTGATGATCTCAACATTATCGCGCTTTTCGAGGATCTCGCTGAGGCGTGCTTCACCTGTGAGATAGTCGAGATTCTGAACGACGTATACACGGCGGCAAGTCTTGGAAAGAAGGATCGCTTCTTGCAGAGCGGAGTTTCCTCCGCCGACGAGTATGACATCGCGTCCCGCATAGAATGCGCCGTCGCATACAGCGCAGAACGAGATACCCTCGCCGATGAATTTTTCTTCGTTTTCGAGTCCGAGATGACGGTGGCGCACACCTGCGGCGATTATCACCGCGCGGCAATCATATTGGTTTCCGTCTTCGGTTATGACGGACTTTGTGTCGCCGTCATCGCGTATCTCGCAAACGCACTCGAGCTCCACATCCGCTCCCTGTGCGAGCACCTGCTCGACCATGCGGTCGGCAAGCTCGTTTCCGCTGATACTCTCAAATCCCGGGTAGTTTTCAACGCGAGGAGAGTACGTTATCTGACCGCCGAATGCGGCGCGATCGAGGAGAAGGACGCTTTTTCCCGCGCGACGTGCGTAAAGAGCGGCACAAAGTCCCGCAGGACCCGCGCCGATTATGACTATATCGTACACTTTTCAGAGTTCCTTTCAGATTTTTGCATATACGTCGAGGTCGGAGAAGCCGTAGCGGCCTCTCCGACCTCAGTTTTGTAAGGGCGTTATCAGATGCTGCGGAGGTATTCCTTAACTCCCGTCACGGAAGCGAATTTCTCGATATTTCCGTCCTTGACCTCAACGAGGGTGGGAGCCTGCTTGATACCGAGGGATTCGGTGAGCGCGGGATCGTCCTGCGCCATGACCTTTGAATAAGCCGTTCCCGCTTTTGCGAGGAGAGACTCGGCTATTTTGCAGTTCGGGCAGGTTGCGGATGCGAAGAGGTAAAGTCCGTCGGGAAGAAGAACGGAGGATTTTTCGCTCTCACAGCCGCACGCGCAGTCGTGATGCTCGGGCATCGGGCCCTTGTGCTTCAAAACGGAGCTTGCAATGTCGTAGGTCTTTCTGTCGCGGTACTCCTGCGCCTTTCCGTCGTTCCAGTTCTTGACGGGGCGGTAGTAACCGGTGATTCGGCTGTATACCTCTGTCTCCTTGCCGCACTTGGGGCAGGTGAAGCTTTCGCCCGCGATATATCCGTGATCACGGCAGACCGAGTATGTCGGGGAGAGTGTGTAATAGGGCAGACGGTAGTTTTCGGAGATCTTCTTGACGATGGAAGCCGCAGCGCGCCAGTCGGGGAGCTTTTCTCCGAGGAACGCGTGGAAGACTGTACCGGAGGTGTAAAGCGTCTGGAGCTCGTCCTGAATGTCGAGAGCGGTGAACACGTCCTCGGTATATCCGACGGGCAGGTGAGAGCTGTTGGTGTAGTAAGG
>CAYWTG010000238.1:0-2364 GCA_964461155.1 uncultured Ruminococcus sp. | reverse complement strand
TTCCAGGCCCTGTGCACGGCTCTCGCCGCGACTGTCGGTACCGGTAACATCGCGGGCGTTGCCGCGGCTATCTGCATCGGCGGCGCGGGCGCGGTTTTCTGGATGTGGGTCGCCGCTTTCTTCGGAATGATGACGAACTACGCCGAGAACGTGCTCGGAATCTACTTCCGCCGCAAGAACGAGAGCGGCGAGTGGTCCGGCGGTGCCATGTACTACCTCGCAGACGGCCTCGGCGGATACACATATAACGACGGCACAAGCCGCGTCAGCTTCAAGACCGCGGGTCGCATTCTTGCCGTGATCTTCTGCATCTGCACGATGCTCGCGTCGTTCGGTATCGGAAGCATGGGTCAGGTCAACAAGATCGTCGCGAACGTGGCTTCCGCGTTCAACGTCTCCGCGCTCTCCTCGATCGAGGTCTTCTCCGGCGTCTCCCTTTACAATATTATCCTCGGTGTCATTATCATGGCTCTCGTTGCGATCATCACGCTCGGCGGACTTAACCGCATCGCGTCCGTTGCCGAAAAGGTCGTTCCCTTCATGGTCGTCCTCTTCGTCGCAGGCAGCCTTACCGTCATCGGCGTGAACTACGCGAACATCCTCCCCGCGCTCCGCGCGATCTTCGTTAACGCGTTCCGTCCCGAGTCCTTTGTGGGAGGCGGCGTCGGCGCGATCATCCTCTCGATGACGCAGGGCTTCAAGCGCGGCGTCTTCTCGAACGAGGCCGGCCTCGGCTCGTCCGTTATGGTTCACTCGAACTCCTCCGTCAAGGAGCCCGTTCAGCAGGGTATGTGGGGAATCTTCGAGGTGTTCGCCGATACGATGGTCGTCTGCACGATGACGGCTCTCCTCATCCTCACCTCCGGCGTGTTCAACGCGTCCACGGGTGAGTTCGCCGAGGGACTCACCGATGCGACTCTCGTCGGCGGCGCGTTCAACAGCGTCTTCTCGTGGGGCAACATCGGACAGAAGTTCGTCGCCGTTGCGATGTTCCTGTTCGCGTTCACGACGGTGCTCGGCTGGTCGCACTACGGCTCCAAGGCGTGGGAGTACCTCTTCGGATCGAAGACGACATTCGTCTTCCGTATCATCCACGTGTGCACGATAATCTTCGGCGCGGTGCTCACGTCCTCCCTCGCGTGGGACATCTCCGACACGTTCAACGGACTCATGATGCTCCCGAACCTTGTAGGCGTTCTCGTAATGACGCCACTCGTAGTACGCATCACGAAGAACTACGTTGACCGCTACATCAGAAAGAAAGATGTAAAGCCGATTCTTTCGTACCGTCAGGACGAGGAATAAAGAAGTAAGACTATAAAAGAAAAAATCCCCTACGGGGCGGAAGTTTGAAGTACAATTTTGAACTGCCGCTCCGAGGGGATTTTCTTTTGTGAAAGAAAGCTTAAAGAAAGGGATCGCGAACCGAGACTCACCCCGCGGTTTGTCGCCACGCGAGCGAACGCCAAAGCAAAACTCCCCGCGCAACAATCCGGTAGTGGCCGACCGCGTGGAGTTTTGCGGCGGCGTTTGCTTACGGGCGACAAACTAAGGTTGGCGTATCGCGTTGCGTGCGACGTTCGTCCACGCGGCGGCAAGCTTAGGGGGCGTTTTGGTGCGGGGGTTATATTAGGTTTCTTACTATGCCGAAGATCACGAGGGCGGCGGAGATGGCGTATAGGGCGTATTCTGCTCCTCGCGGGAGCGGGGTCCTCCCCTTTTTTACGTATTGCACCGCGCGGTACAGGGCGAAGACGAGCCCTCCGGGGAGCAGGATGAGAATCGCGCAGTTTGCCTCGAACGCTCCCGCGATGTCGCCGCGAAGCAGGCTCAGGCACATCCGCGATACGCCGCAGCCCGGGCACATATACCCCGTTAAAGCACGAAACGGGCACGGAATTCCGTACCCGAGTCGAGAAACCGCCGCCGCGTAAAGGAGACCCGCCGAAAGCAAGATTCCCGCGCGACGCGCAAGCTTAAAAAGACGTTGTTTAGCCGATCGTTGCAACATTGTTCAGCTCGCTCTGGATGAGCGCGTAGTCGATTATCGAAAGGCCGAAGATCGCGAGCACTATGTAGAGGACTCCCGTGCCCGAGCTCGGGATGCCGCGATTTGACTTGATGATGTCGACCTTTTCGCCCGCCTTGTAGAGCCAGAACCAACCGTAAATTCCGCACGTTACGAGCGTGAGGAGGAACACCATGCCTCCCGAAGTGTCGCTGTAACGACCGGATGCGGTGTTGAGCTCGTTTGCGAGCGAGATCAGCCAGTAAATACCGTAAATGCCGCAGGTGATGATCGAGAGGATGATCGCGACGCCTACCGAGCGGCGTGCGATGGGAGCGCGGGGAACAGCATTGAAG
>CAYWTG010000237.1:0-2376 GCA_964461155.1 uncultured Ruminococcus sp. | reverse complement strand
GAGGTGCGCTTCGTGAAAATATGCTCTGAATGTTTGCAGAATCGGTCTGCGATCTATAGTAACTGATGCTTAAATCCTATTATTCGGCAGTTCGCCGTCTAATATTATAGCAGTATATGAGCAAAAATGAAAGAGTTTTTTTTAGAATTTTCACAAACTTAATATTACCAGTCGTTATGCACAACATTGTCGGCGTGTTCAAAGCAGCAAACTGTTGATTGTGTCGATGCGTTTGCAAGTGCTCCCACGCCTCGATATCAGTATATTAACGAAGGCCGTCACTCGTCAATCGCGCTCGTGTCGTCTTTGTGGTACGCGACGGCTAAATCCACGACCATGCCGTAGCTTTTCGTGCCTTCCGTGCCCTGACTTTGCAGATAAGTGTCGTTTACTGCCCCGCTCACGCTTGAAGCGGTCGAGTCACGGTACTTATCGAAAAAGTTGCTGTACTGCACGAGATCGAAATACACTCTGCTGTCGAGATACGAATATATCTCTCTGACACGATTAGAGGACGGTATCGCCGCGACGAGATACTCAAACATATTGAGATATCCGCTGTAGCGCATATATGCGTCATCCGAGCCAATGCAAACAAGGTACGCGATGAAATTCGCCTCGTTTTCGCGTGCGATCCCGCGCTGATGCGCCATTTCGTGCGCGATGGTGTATACGTTTACAAATTCCGGGTAATTGAAGTTGAGATTCGCCTCTCCCGTGAAGAACGTATATACGCCGGATATATGGGTATAGGTCATAAGCGGAGATATCGCAAGACGCTTTACCGGTGCTTTGAAGTTGTCGATAAAGTCGACGCTCGCGCAGAGCTTTTCGTACGATTCATACGCAAGTTCGACCGTATCGTCATGAGTATAGCCTCTGACCGAGCCGTCATCCGCAAAGGTGACGTCGTCTGCGAGCATATTCAGCTGTTTTGTGACATACAAAGCGGTGTCATACAGCTCATCCGTGCTCACGTCTCCGACCTCGAACCCGAGCTTTTCGTCAAGAGTCGCGGTTCTATATCCCGCACCGAAGTTGATAACGAATACGGAAAGCAAAAACACAAGCACAGACGTGAGGGTCACAAGCGAACGCGTGAAGCCGTGTTCGTGTGTGTCCATATACTTAAAGAGCGCGCGGAGAACGAGAAAGATCAAAACAGGCGAGCAAAACAGTGCCGCCTCGGCAAGCGAAAACGGGAACACGGCACTCACATACGCAAGTATTTTCCGAAACACCGTGCTTATATTCTCATTGAAAAAGTCGGCAAACGAGCTCCATTTCAAAAACGCCGCGTAAAGCACGGCACCTACAGCACCGATAATGTAAAAGCAGAACGCTATAGGCGGCACGTATTCAAACAGTTTTTTGAAGACTTTCTTTAATTTTGTCATTTATCTCTCCGAAAATTTCAGTCTCCGCGTTTTCGCCGAACAGGCGGCGGATGAGTTTTGACATATCGCTGTGAAGCGGTGCGCACACGGCGAGCATCTCACCGCTTGCGGGGTGAGGAAACACCGTGAGCACCGAATGGAGTGCCTGACGCGCGATAAGCGGCGACGGTGCACCGTAAAGATCGTCTCCCGTTATCGGGCATCCGAGCGAAGACAGCTGAACTCTCAGCTGATGCGTTCTGCCGGTCACGGGCGAGAGAAGCCACACTGCGTGTGTGCCGTTATCCGTCAAGACGCGATAATCGGTCAGCGCGATCTTGCCTGCGGGATCATTCGCGCTCGTCGTCTCTCGAACGATGACGCTGTCCTCGGCGCGGCGAAGATATGACTTTATCACGCCCGATCTTTCGCGCGGGACTCCGTCGGTGACGGCGATATAGCTTTTGTGTATCGCACCCTCCGTCATGGCGCGATAAAGCTTGTATGCGGCATCCTTCGTGTTTGCCGTAAGCATACATCCCGATGTATCTCGGTCAAGCCGATTCACCGGTCTGAAAACGTAGTTTTTATCTCTGTAGCGGTACGCGAGCGCGTTTGAAACGGTGTCGTCTCTGTGTCCGAACGACGGATGCGACGGCATGGCCGACGGCTTATTCACGGCGGTCATGTGCTCGTCTTCGTAAAGCACTTCAAGCGGAAGCTCGACGGGAACGGTGTAAGGGCTTACATCGCTTGACTTATCTTCGACCGCGAGCGAAACGGTTTCACCGAGCTCCATCGTATGCCTGACCGTGACAAATTTGCCGTCGACAAGTATTCCGTTTTCCGAAAACTTGAGCTTTTTTATCATATTCGACGAGTAGCCGAGATGCGCCGTCAAGAGCTGTTTTACAGTCTGCCCCGCAAGAGTTTCGTCAACGGTTATATCCATGTTCCCTCTCCGTCAGCGTTCGAGTGCGCGCCAGTATGTGTAGTGCAC
>CAYWTG010000236.1:0-2379 GCA_964461155.1 uncultured Ruminococcus sp. | reverse complement strand
GGGCATCCACAGCGGGACGGCCGCCGACAGGTTCATCGCGAGGAGCAGTCCCGTAACGGCCGCGGAGCAGTCGCCGACGGTGACGGGTCGATGAAGGATCTTTTCCGTCGCCCACTCGAAAAGCACGCACGCGGCAACGGAGATAACGCCCACGGCGACGGCGCGAACGCCCGACATGAAGCAGCCCCAAACGAACGCGGGGAGAAGTGCGATGAGCACGTCGATCATGATGCTGCGCGTGGTGTCGCCCGATTTTATGTGAGGAGACGGCGCGACGGTGAGAAGCGTCGGCATCTCGTGGGTGATTTTTTCTTTTTCGTTCATTGTGTTTTAAAACCGCCTTTCGGAGAGATTCACTTATCGCGTCGGCTTTCGGCCTCGGCGGCTTTCATTCTTGCCTTTTCGGTGCGGATGTGATTTTTCGCCACGCGAATGTACTGAACGAGCTCGACCTTCGCGGGACAGCCGAACGAGCACGAGCCGCACTCAACGCAACTCATCGCGCCGTAGGCCTCCGCGCTTTTCATGTCGTCCGCGCGCACGGAATTTGCGATGTACACGGGCATCAGGTGCATCGGGCAGTGTGAGACGCACCTGCCGCAGCGGATGCACGCGCTCTCGCGCACGCCCTCGCCGCAGGCCTCACCCGAGAGGTACAGAAGCGACGAAGTTCCTTTTTTCACGTTCATCTCGGCGTTCCACTGCGCCTGACCCATCATCGGGCCGCCCGAGATGAGTCGTGAGGGAACTCGCACGAGCCCTCCGCAGAAATCGAGCAGATACGAGGCGGGAGTCCCGAGGGGGACGGAGAGATTTTTCGGCTCCGCGACGCAGTCACCCGAGACTGTGACGGTGCGCCTGACAAGCGGCATACCGTCGGCGACGGCATCCCAAACGGCGGCGCAGGTGTGCGCGTTGAAGATGACGCAACCGGCGTCGGCGGGGAGCTTGCCCGCGGGGATCTCGCGGCCGGTGAGAGCGAAGATGAGCTGACGCTCGTCGCCCTGCGGGTATTTCGTGCGGAGAATTTTCACCGAGACGAGGCTGTCGCCGGCGCAGACTTCGCGAAGTCGCGCGACCGCGTCAAGCTTGTTGTCCTCGACGGCGATAAAGGCGTGCGGCGCACCGACGGCGCGCATGAGGAGTTTAACTCCGCGCACGACGCGCTCGGGACTCTCGAGGAGAAGTCTGTGATCGGCAGTGATGTAAGGCTCGCACTCGGCGCAGTTCACGATGAGAAGCTCGCTTTTTCCGCGAGCGGAAGAAATTTTCGCATAAGTAGGGAACGCGGCACCGCCCATGCCGACGACGCCCGCGCGACGCACGCGAGAGATGATGTCATCGGGGGAAAGCTCGTTGAGTGTCGCTGAATAGGGAACGACGGAGTCGGATACGGTGTCGGAGAAGTCGTTTTCGATTGAGATGAAGCACTCGCTCTGCCCCGAGGGGGTGCGCACGGTGTCGATTGCGGTAACTTTGCCCGAGACGCTCGAGTGAACGGGGCAGCCGAGAGCGTCGGGAGAGGTGTCGCCGATGATCTGCCCGACGGAGACAGAGTCACCGACGGAGACGACAGGCGAGCAGGGAGCACCGATGCCCTGAGACATGGAGATGCGGACAGCGGGGACCGAGGAAAGAATTTCCGTCGGGCGCGCGCAGGTGATTTTATGTTCATCGACATGAATGCCGCCTTTGAAAGTGTAGGGCATAAAACGATCGACCTCCGAAAACAAGATAGAGTATGTCAAAGATATTATATCATAAAAAGGCCCAATTTACAATGGATTTTAAGAGTTTTTGAGTGCAAAACGCCCACTTTTCAAGCCCAAATCCCCGCCCCGACACAATGCCGCTGATTTGCCGCCGCGCGAGCAAGCGTCTCCGCGATACTTACGCATAGCACACCGAAACGCCACCTCAAGTATGTTGCCACGCGAGCGAATGTCCCCGCAAAACTTCACGCGCAACCCGCGACAAGCTGTGGGGTGGCGTATTGGTGCGTTGCGCGGGGAGTTCCGCTGTGACGTTCGTCCACGGGCGGTATAGTCTCGACGGGTTGCGCGTGGCGTTTGGTGGCGGCGTTTGCTCGCGTGGCGACAGGGGTGCATGGCGAGCGTTTCGCCTTGTGGAACTTACGTTTTTTGGGGACGCTCATGATTGTACTAACTTTTTAAGCAAAATTCAAAAGCATAGCGGAAACTTTTCAACAGTTTTCAAGGAAAACTTTCGCGCCGTTAAGTACTGCTCAAACTCGGTAGGGGATGGGCGCGGCTATTCCGCAAAAAAATGAGAGATCTCGCGGAACATCCCCACGGTTACACCCTCAAATAACAATGTGCAGTACTCGCTGCCCGTATCGCGTACTCCCTCAGTCACGCT
>CAYWTG010000235.1:0-2385 GCA_964461155.1 uncultured Ruminococcus sp. | reverse complement strand
GTGATGTCTTTTCTCGAGTCGACCTTTATGTACTCAAACGGAGCGTATCTCATGAGGATCGCCGCGAGCTGCTGACGGGTAATGCTTTCCTCGGGCGCGAACTTGCCGACTTCAACGCCGTTGACAATTTTGTTCTCGGCTGCCCAGTAAACGGCATTCGCATACCAAGCGGTCGCTTTTACGTCGCTGAATCCGCCCTTGTACTTGACTTCGGGCTCACCGCGGAAGCGATAAAGAACCGTTACGACCATAGCTCTCGTCATCGTGCCCTGCGGCTCGAACTTTCCTCCGCCCATGCCGTTCATGTAACCGTGCTCGGTGGCGTACATTACATACGGATAACTCCACCATGACTTTTTAACGTCCTTGTAGGGCGACTCGTCGGCGGCACTTACAGCCCCGGCCGCGGCTATTGCCGTACCTGCCGCCATGATAAGGGCAAGCAGAGCAGACAGTATTCGTCTTTTCTTCATTGTTGTGTGTTCCTTTCGTTTGCTTTTCACAAATTGGCGAAATCCTTTCGCGCTATGTTAAGTATATCACATTGTCATATGAATTTCAATCTGTTTTAAACTTGCGACCACATTTTCGACGTTTCGACCAAATTTCGCCAGTGCTTTTTGTGTACTATTAACAATGTCAAAGCGTAAAAAACGTCCCGAGCGACAACCGGCGCCCGAGACGCTCCTGTGTTTGCCGAATTTCGGCGCAAGTTTTACTTGACCTCGAGAGTCCAGCCGAATGTGTCTTCCACGCGTCCCCACTGGATGCCTGTGAGAGTGTCGTAGAGATGCTGTGTCAGCTCGCCGATCTTGCCGTCGTTTACGGGATACTTTACGCCCTTGTAGCAAAGCTCGCCGATGGGGGAAACGACAGCGGCCGTTCCGCAACCCCAAGCTTCTTCGAGAGTACCGTTTTCGAGAGCGGCCTCAAGCTCGTCTACGGAAAGAAGCTTTTCTGTGACCTTAATACCCTCATGCTTGAGAAGCTCGATGATCGACTTTCTCGTGATACCGGGGAGAATGGAGCCGGAGAGCATAGGGGTGATGACCTCACCCGCGATCTTGAACATAACGTTCATCGCGCCGACCTCCTCGATGTACTTTCTCTCGACGCCGTCGAGCCAAAGCACCTGAGAATAGCCCTTCTTCTCTGCTCTCTCGCCTGCTCTGTTACTTGCCGCATAGTTACCGCCGCACTTTGCATAACCAGTACCGCCGCGTACCGCACGGACATCCTCGTCCTCGATCATGATACGAACGGGGTTGATGCCCTCCTTGTAGTAGCTTCCGACGGGAGATGCGATGATGACGAATGTTGCATTATGAACAGCGTGAACTCCGAGGCTCTCGTCGTTTCCGAACATGAACGGACGGAGGTAGAGCGAGGTTCCGGGAGCTGCGGGTGTCCAGTCCTTCTCACAAGCGACGAACGCTGTGAGAAGCTCCATTGCCATATCCTCGGGGATCTGAGGCAGGCAGAGACGCTCTGCGGAGTTGTTCATTCTTCTGATGTTCTCGATGGGACGGAAAAGCTGAACTTCGCCGTCTGCGCGGCGATAAGCCTTGAGTCCCTCGAAGATCTCGCTTCCGTAGTGGAGAACCGTGGATGCGGGATGGATGGAAAGTCTCGCGAAAGGCACGATGCGTGCGTCATGCCAGCCCTCCTCGCGCGAGAAGTCCATGATAAACATATGGTCTGTGAAGATCTTACCGAAGCCGAGAGTACTGCTGTCGGGCTTTTCGGCGGGGTTCTCGTTCTTTACAAATTTGATTTCCATTTTAATCTCCGTTTCGCCGTTTGGATTTGCACGGCACATATATTCTTTGAAATTCGCCTGACGATTTATCGATTCAAAAGCGACAGCTTACGCCTCGGCACCGAGACGAAGCGCGTTGAGATTCACGTCGAGCATTGCGGCGTGCTTTGCGGAAATGACCTTTGCGAGAGCGGCATTGATACTGTCGGCGTCGAACTCGCCGAGCTCGGAGAGCACCTTGCCGACGATGATCATGTTGGCAAGTGTCGGGAAGCCGTTCTCGTTTGCGAGTGCCGTAGCGGGAATGCCGAACGCCTTGACGTCGGTACGGGTCACCGCACGCTCAATAAGCGTGGAATCCGTGAAGATCATGCCGCCGGGAGCGACCGTGGACTCATATTTGTCAAGCGACGGAAGATTCATCGCAACGAGTACGTCGGGTGCGGAGACGATCGGAGAGCCGACCGCGCTGTCGCTGACGATAACGGAACAGCTTGCCGTACCGCCTCTCATCTCGGGACCGTAGGACGGGAGCCAGCTGACCTGCTTGCCGTCGATAAGGCCCTTGTACGCTATAAACTTACCTGCGAACAAAATTCCCTGTCCGCCGAAGCCGGAAAAAAGAT
>CAYWTG010000234.1:0-2389 GCA_964461155.1 uncultured Ruminococcus sp. | reverse complement strand
TTTTTTGAAAGAAGCCTTTATAATGTCGGCGAAATATGGTACAATATAATATATTACATACTCGGCAGGGATGCCGATACCGAAAGGATATTCACATGAACTTTTTTGACGAACTCAAAAATTACGACCCCGAGGTCGCCGCGGCCTGTGATGCCGAGCTGAAGCGTCAGCAGAACAATATAGAGCTTATCGCATCTGAGAATATCGTCTCGCGCGCCGTTCTTCTTGCGGCCGGTACTCCCCTTACAAACAAGTATGCCGAGGGTCTGCCCGGAAAGCGTTACTACGGCGGTTGCGAGTACGTCGACGTTGTCGAAAATATCGCCCGCGAGCGTGCAAAGAAGCTTTTCGGTGCAGAGCACGCAAACGTACAGCCCCACAGCGGAGCGAACGCGAACCTTGCTGTTTTCTTCGCTCTCGTAAATCCCGGTGATACCGTTATGGGACTCAATCTTGCCCACGGAGGTCACCTCTCCCACGGCTCTCCCGTAAATATTTCGGGTAAATACTTCAATATCGTCCCCTACAATGTTGACGACGAGACGGAGAGACTCGACTACGACGCGATGAGAAAGACGGCTCTCGAGTGCCGCCCGAAGCTTATCGTGGCCGGCGCGTCTGCGTACTCGCGCATCATCGATTTCGAGCGCATTCGCGCCATCGCCGACGAGGTCGGTGCGTATTTCATGGTCGACATGGCGCACATAGCGGGTCTTGTCGCGGCGGGACTCCATCCGAACCCCGTCCCCCACGCGCACGTCGTCACCACAACAACTCACAAAACGCTTCGCGGCCCTCGCGGCGGACTCATCCTCTGCACTGAGGAGCTCGCCCGTCAGATCGACAAGGCCGTGTTTCCCGGAACACAGGGCGGTCCGCTTGAGCACATCATCGCCGCAAAAGCCGTCGCATTCGGCGAGGCACTGACAGACGAGTTCCGCGATTATCAGAGACGCATCGTCGAAAATGCCGCAACTCTCGCCGACGCCATGATCGCCGAGGGCTTCCGCCTCGTGTCTGGCGGTACCGACAACCACCTCATGCTCGTTGACCTGCGTCCTTTCAATATCACCGGTCGCGACATGGAGTGTCTGCTTGACGAGCTCCACATCACCGTAAACAAGAACACCATCCCGAACGATCCCCAGAGCCCGTTCGTAACGAGCGGTATTCGTATCGGAACTCCCGCCGTCACGACTCGCGGCTTCGGCAAGGATGAAATGAAGCAGATCGCGCACTTCATCGCCGACGCGGCACGCGACTTCGACGGAAATCGCGAGCGCATCACACGCGAGGTCGAGGAGCTCTGCGCACGCTTCCCGATATACGCGGACTGAAATCAGACAGAATTTACAGCACAGAAAGGAACACCCGAGATATGATCCTTGACCCGAAACAAACTACCGTAGCATACCGTTGCCCCGAGTGCGGCTCGATCGTGAGAGGAGCTGTCGGAATGTTTTCGCTGACCGCGGATATGCTTCGCTTAAAGTGTCCCTGCGGCGGCTCGGCACTCGAAATCGTGTATACAAAGGATAAAAAGGTGCGCCTGAGTGTGCCGTGCTTCGTTTGTCCGTCGCCGCACACCTACCTTGTTTCATCGGCCGTCTTCTTCAAAAACGAGATATTCACCCTCGCGTGCACCTGCTCCGGCATCGATATATGCTTCATCGGAAGCGAGGACGCGATAGATAAAGCGGTCGAAGAAAACGACAGAGAGCTCTATGAGCTCGCGGGCGAAGACGGCGTTTCGCGCCTTTCCGAGGCAAGAGACGAAGTTGACCTCGACAGCATCTCCGACCCGCAGGTCATCGACGTGCTCCGATACGTGCTTTGTGAGCTGTCGGAGGAGGGCAATATACATTGCCGTTGCGCCGACGGCGGCGACTATGAGCTCCAGCTCGGCGAAGGAAGTGTCTACATCGTCTGCAAAAAGTGCGGTGCGGAGCTTGAGATCCCCGCAGGCAGCGTCGACGCGGCGTACGCATTCTTAAATGCCGACTCGATAACGCTGAGCTGAGTAACCACTTTTCGCGAGGCGCATAGAATAATATCAGAGTGTCGGAAACGACGCTCGAAGCTCATGTAAAAAAGGATATTATCTATGAACTGCTTATGCAATCTTTTTGAAAGCGACGACTTCATCTGGTTCGTCATCCTCGCTATTCTCATCATCTGCACGAACAACGGTTGTTCTTGTGGTTGCCGCGGATAAATCGCGAAAATACAGTATGAAAAATCGCCCTTCTCACACAGAGAGGGGCGATTTTTTACAGTAAAAATCCAATTTTGAAAAACTTAAAAGACTTGTCGAAAATTAATAAATATATTTTCAAAAACGACTTGACAAAGTGAAAAGCAAGTGATATACTGAAAGCGTAAACAGGTG
>CAYWTG010000233.1:0-2402 GCA_964461155.1 uncultured Ruminococcus sp. | reverse complement strand
TCACCGTAGTAAGCGTTGAGATACATCTGACGGATCTCGGACATGAGGGGATAACGGGGGTTGGCACCGGTGCACTGGTCGTCGAATGCCTGCTCGGTCATGTCATCGAGGCGTGCGAGGAAGTCCTGCTCATCGATGCCGTAGTCCTTGATGGTCTTCTTGATGCCGACTCTCTCCTTGAGGTCATTAACGGCCTTGATGAGGTTCTCGAGCTTCTCGGAGTCTGTCGTGCCGCCGAGGCCGAGGTAATCCGCAACCTCAGCATATCTTGCGAGGGTGTGCGGGTGATCGTACTGGGAGAATGTACCCATCTTCGCGGGTGTCTCGCTTGCGTTGAAGCGGAGAACTTCCTCGATCATGAGAGCGTTTGCAACGCCGTGCGGGAGGTGGTGGAACGCGCCGAGCTTATGTGCCATGGAGTGGCAAACTCCGAGGAACGCGTTAGCGAACGCCATACCTGCCATTGTTGCGGCATTTGCCATCTTCTCACGAGCCTCGATATCGGTCTGGCCGTTATCGTATGCGCGGGGGAGGTACTTGAAGATATTCTTGAGTGCCTGGAGTGCGAGGCCGTCGGTGTAGTCCGTCGCGAGCATTGCGGCATATGCCTCAAGTGCGTGTGTTACGGCGTCGATACCGGATGCCGCGGTAAGTCCGCGAGGTGCGCTCATGTGGAAGTCGGGGTCGATTATTGCCATGTTCGGCATGAGCTCGTAGTCTGCGAGAGGATACTTAACGCCGGTCTTCTCGTCTGTGATGACGGCGAAAGGTGTTACCTCACTACCTGTTCCGGCAGAGGTCGGGATAGCGATGAAGTAAGCCTTCTCGCCCATCTTCGGGAATGTGTAGACTCTCTTACGGATATCGATGAAGCGCATTGCCATATCCATGAAGTCTGCCTCGGGATGCTCGTAGAGAACCCACATGATCTTTGCCGCGTCCATTGCGGAACCGCCGCCGAGCGCGATGATGGTGTCGGGCTTGAAGTCCGCCATCTGCTTTGCGCCGTCCATTGCGTTCTTCAGTGTCGGGTCGGGCTGTACGTCGAAGAATGTAGTGTGCTGTACGCCGATCTCGTCGAGCTTGTCGGTGATGGACTTGGTGTAGCCGTTCTGATAGAGGAATGTATCGGTTACGATGAACGCCTTCTTTGCGCCGCGTACCGTTCTGAGCTCATCGAGAGCTACGGGGAGGCAACCCTTCTTGATGTATACTTTCTCGGGAGCACGGAACCAGAGCATATTTTCCCTTCTTTCAGCTACAGTTTTGATGTTGAGCAGGTGCTTGACGCCTACGTTCTCGGAAACGCTGTTTCCGCCCCAGCTTCCGCATCCGAGTGTGAGAGACGGAGCGAGCTTGAAGTTGTAAAGGTCACCGATACCGCCGTGAGACGAGGGTGTATTTACGAGGATACGGCAGGTCTTCATGCGAGCTGCGAACGTGTCGAGCTTTTCTCTCTCGGTAACGGCGTTGAGGTATACGGAGGATGTGTGACCGTAACCGCCGTCTGCGATGAGCTGCTCTGCCTTGTCGAGAGCGTCGCCGAAGTCCTTGGCCTTGTACATTGCGAGAACGGGAGAAAGCTTCTCGTGAGCGAACTCCTCGGAGATGTCAACGGACTCTACCTCACCGATGAGGATCTTTGTTCCCTCGGGAACCTCAACACCGGAGAGAGCGGCGATGGTGTGTGCGCTCTGACCGACGATCTTCGCGTTGAGCGCGCCGTTGATGATGATGGTCTTGCGGACCTTCTCGGTCTCCTTGGGATCGAGGAAGTAGCAACCGCGAGCCGCGAACTCTTCCTTGACTGCGTCATATACGTTCTCGAGAACGATAACGGACTGCTCGGATGCGCAGATCATACCGTTGTCGAATGTCTTGGAGTGGATGATGGAGTTTACCGCAAGAAGGATGTCTGCGGTGTCATCGATGATGGCGGGGGTGTTTCCGGCTCCGACTCCGAGAGCGGGCTTTCCGCTGGAGTATGCAGCCTTAACCATTCCGGGACCGCCGGTTGCGAGGATGATGTCAGCCTCTTTCATGACGGTGTTCGTCATCTCGAGGGAGGGTACGTCGATCCAGTCGATGATGTTCTCAGGTGCTCCCGCAGCCACTGCCGCCTCGAGCACGAGCTTTGCAGCCTCGATGGTCGACTTCTTTGCTCTCGGGTGAGGAGAGATGATGATCGCGTTTCTCGTCTTGAGCGCGATGAGACACTTGAATATTGCGGTCGATGTCGGGTTTGTCGTCGGGATTACCGCTGCGATGACACCGATGGGCTCTGCGATCTTCTTTGTTCCGAACGCCTTGTCCTCTTCGATAACTCCGCAGGTCTTCGTGTCCTTGTATGCGTTGTAGATGTACTCTGCCGCATAGTTGTTCTTGATGACCTTGTCCTCTAC
>CAYWTG010000232.1:0-2427 GCA_964461155.1 uncultured Ruminococcus sp. | reverse complement strand
GCTTCAACGTGTCCGGCGCAAAGTGGGTCATCACACCCGCCGTTCTCGCCGAGGACGGTGCCACGGTGGTAACGCCCGAGGTCGCGCTCACCTACGGCGCGTTTTTGCAGTCGGTCATCGACTTTTTCCTCATCGCGCTCAGCATCTTCATCTTCTTAAAGCTTATGCTCGCCGCAAAGTCTCGCTTTGAGAAAAAGGAAGAGGAAAAGCCCGCAGAGCCCGAGGAGAAAAAAGAGACGACGGAAGAGCTGCTTTCCGACATCCGCGAGCTTCTTCGCGAGAAAAACGACAAGGCGTAATTTTCCGAAAGTCCGAAAAGCGTAATTTCCGAAACGAAAAAGCGAACCGCACGACGCGTCAAGCCTCGGCGGTTCGTTTTTTCTGTTTTAAGCGTTTTCCGCTTTAATGAGACGAATTTACGACTTCTTCCCACAGGTCGTTATAGAGCTTGCGGGTCTTCTCGTCCATGTCGTGGAAATACTCGACGGGAGGTGTCACCTCGTCTGCGGGATAGAGTATCTCGCTTCCCGCGAGAGAGTAGTCGGGATTGTTCACGACCGAAGTGTTCGGCGACGCGTAGCAGATGTACTCCGCGTTCGCGAGGGCGATCTCGGGCTCGAGCAGGAAGTTGATGTAGAGCATCGCGGCTTCGTAGTTCGTGGAGCTTTCGGGGACGCAGATCGCGTCGACGAAGATGTTCGTGCCCTCCTTCGGGTAGACGAATGCGAGGTCGTCGTTTATCTCCTTCATCGTGAGGAAATCTCCCGCGTAATACGGAGCTATCGCGGCGTTGCCCTGCTGCATCTTGTTGAATATCTCGTCCATAACGCGACCCTGAAGCAGACTGTTCTGCTCGATGAGCTTGTCAGCCGCCGCGCGCCAGTCCGCCTCGTTCGTCGTGTTGAGGTCTATGCCGAGGAGAATTTGCGCTATCGCGAAGGCATCACGGGGATTGTTGAAGGTAAGAATATCGTCGTCGTACCGCTCGTCCCACATGATACTCCAGCTGTCTGGCTCCTCGGAGACGAGCTTCGAGTTATAGATAAGTCCGACCATGCCGACGTTGTACGGCACGGTGTACTCGTCGTTCTCGTCGTAGAAGAGTCCGCGGTACCTTTCGTCGATGTAGTCGTAGTTGTCGAGCATGTCAAAGTCGAGCTTTCTGAGCATTCCCTCGTTTTTCAGTCTCTCGATCATGTAGTCCGAGGGGATGATAATGTCGTAAGACACCGCACCGCTCTTCAGCTTTCCGTACATTGCCTCGTTCGACTCGTAGTTCTGGTAATTCACCTTGATACCGGTAAGACGCTCGAATTCGGCGTTCACGTCAAGCGTGCCGTCCGAGCCGTCGGAGATATATTCACCCCAGTTGAACACATTGATGGTCGTGCCGGCGTATTTCGAAAGACCGGTGGAGCTGTCGATGAAGTAATTTCCCTCTACCGAGATATTACTCTCCGTGTCGCGGTCAGACATGAGCATACCGAACGGGATGAGAGAGAAGAGAAGCACCGAGCATACGGTGATCGCGACGCGGCGGCGGGTCCTTGCACCCTTCTTCACGCGCGAGGTCTCGTCCTTCACGCCGACAAGGTTTGAAAGCACGAGCAGAAGCAGCACCGCGATAAAGATAATGGTGGACAGCGCGTACATATCGGGCTTGACGGTCTTCTTTGTCATCGCGAATATCTTGAGCGGGAGCGTCTGAAAGTCCGCGCCGTTCGTGTAGTAGCTTATGACGAAGTCGTCAAGCGAGAGCGTGAATGCCATTATAAAGCCGGAAAGAATTCCGGAATAAGCCTGCGGCAGGACAACATTGAAGAACGCGCGTGTCGGCGTGCTTCCGAGGTCCATTGCAGCCTCCGACAGATATCTGTCGGTCTGACGCAGCTTCGGCAGGACATTCAGTATGACGTAGGGCAGGCTGAAGGTGATATGCGCGATGAGCAGCGTGTAAAAGCTGAGAGACTGCGCCGCGCCGAGCATTCTGCCGACGAATACGAAAAGCAGCATCATCGACACACCCGTGACGATATCGGGGTTCATCATGGGGATGTTTGTGACGGTCATTACGGTGCTCTTGAGCGCACCTCGGCGGAGCTTCCAAATACCGACTGCGGCTGCCGTGCCGAGCACGGTCGCGACAACGGCGGAGGCAAGTGCGAGAAGGAGCGTGTTCTTCAGCGCCGTTACGGTATCGCTGCTCGAAAAGAGCTCACGGTACCAGCGGAGCGAAAAGCCCGAGAAAACAGCGGTGCTTTTTGACTCGTTAAAGGAGAAGAACACCATAACGAGGAGCGGCGCGTACAGAAGTACGTATACGAGAGCGGTAAATACGTTACCGAGTGCCTTTGTTTTCTTCATACTATTATCTCCTCATTTCCGTTTGAGAAGCGGTTGATAACAGCCATGCTTATAAGGATGAAT
>CAYWTG010000231.1:0-2433 GCA_964461155.1 uncultured Ruminococcus sp. | reverse complement strand
AGCTTAATAAGGGAGCATATCGCGGGTGCGAGGAGCACGTTTGCCGCAAGCTCCAAAAGGAAATTCACGCCGACCATGCCGAAAAGCATATACGAGCCGAGCGAAAGTCCCGCCGCGGATGCGCCCGCGAGGAGCACCGTCTCACGGAAGAACACAAGGCAACCGACGAGGAACAGTCCCGTATTTATCACAGGACAAACGACCGCCGCCGCAAATGTCGCGGCAACGTCACCGCCGCCGAATTTTGAAAGAGCTTTCGATACACCTCTGTAAATAAGTCCCGCGCAAAGTCCCGCCAAAATTCCCTTGGCCATTACGGTGACGATCGTGCCGGGGATGTTGAGGCCGAGCCAGAATGCCGCGTCGGCGGTCATGAAAAATACCACTCCCGACACCGCGCCGAGCCATGCGCCCACTGCGGGTCCGAGAAGGGCCGCGCCGATGATGACGGGGACAAGTGTCAAATTGACCGACGCCACGCCGAACTTGATAAATCCTCCGAAATACGCGAGGACTGCGACGAGTGCCGTCAAGAGTGCGGTCACGGTAAGTCTCTCCGTGCTGCTTCTTCTGCTTTTATTCATTTTTTCCTCCTTGCTGTCGTCCGCGAAAGCGGTACAACGCATATGTATATATATATTATCCGCGCGTGGCGAAAAGCGACATTTCGCCGGCCTCAAAGGGGATCTTCTCAAGACAATGCCGTCAAAGCAGTGTCTTTGAGGTATGTCTCAAGGCAGTTCCGTCGCGGCAATATACTACTGCCTGTTCTTTCGATACAGGATATTCAGTCCCTTCGGGACAAGGTATTCGTCGAGGGTGATCCTGTGTCTGCAAAGGGGGACGATCGTGCCCGCCATGCCGCCTGTGGCATATGTGTCGAGCCGTTCGCCGAATTCCTCGCAGATGCGGTCGATCATCCCGTCGACCATCGCGGCGTTTCCGTAAAGCACTCCCGAGCGCATACAGTCCGCCGTATTCTTCGCGATAACGGTCTCGGGGACTTTAAGGTCTATTCTCGGAAGCTGCGCCGTGCGCTCCGCAAGTGCCCACACTCCCATATTCACGCCGGGTGCGATCGACGTACCGATAAACGCGCCGTGGCGGTCGATCACGGAGAGCTTCGTTGCCGTGCCGAGGTCGACGATAAGCGCGGGAGCACCGTAAATGCCGTGCACGGCGACAGATGCCGCGACGATATCCGCGCCGACGGACGACGGCATATCGCAGTGAATGCCGATGCCGCTCTTGACCCCCGGGCCGATAAGAAGCACGTCGGTATCAAAGGCAAAGCGCACAGCTTCGCTCACGGCTTCGTTCATCTGCGGGACGACCGACGAGACGGCGACTCCCTCGACCGACGTGCGGGGCACGCCGTGAAGATCGAGCGTGCCGACGAGGCGAAGCGCGAGCTCATCCGAGGTGCATTCGGGATATGTGGTAAGGCGCGAGGCAAAGGTGATGTCATCGGACTCAAAGCCGACGGCGGTCATGTTCGTGTTTCCGATATCAAGTGTGAGTATCATACCTCGCGCTCCTTTTCAAAAGTGAAATTACAAAGAAAACGGCACAAAAGACGCGCCGTTTTCCAAAATGATCTAAGCTGAATTAAAACTCGGGGAAGATGTCGTTGTTCTCGGGCTTCTGAACTTCGGGCTCCTTCTGACGGTGAGCCTTGAGCTGAGCGTCTCCGACGTCAACATTGTTCGGTGTGATAACATATGCGTTTGTCGCGATCTTCTTGATCGAGCCGTCGATGGAGTAAGCAACGCCGGAGAGGAAGTCGATGAGGCGACGAGCGGTCTCCTTGCTTGCGTTCTCGAGGTTGAGAACGACGGTGCGCTTGTTGAGAAGATGGTCTGCGATCTGAGAAACGCTGTCGAACTGCTGCGGCTTTACGACCTTCATCTCGAGCGCGCTTCCGGAGCCGGAGAGGCTGATGCCGCCCATGCCCATAGCGGGAGCTGTTCCGATGTTGCCTGCGCTACCCATATTGCCGATGTTCGACTGGCTCATGCCGGGCTGTGCCATAGCGGGCTGATCGTCTGCCATGCCGTTATCGTAATCGTCGAAGTTATCGTAGTAGTCGTCCTCGTAGTTGTCGTCATATCCGCCGGCACCGGTTGCATTTTTGATTCTGTCCATAATTCCCATAGTAATCTCCAATCTGCCGCTTGGCGGCACTTTATAAAATTTAAATTAAATCAGACGGCTCTGCCCGTCTCAGGATATCGTAGTGAGAGAAAACGCTCTTTCGCTGTCCCTTACGGATAGCTTCTGTGTCCGAAGATCGCGCTTCCGACGCGGACGAGATTTGCGCCCTCCTCGATGGCGATCTCAAAGCTGTCGCTCATTCCCATCGACAAAATGCACTCACTTATATTATGAGGCTTTTTTCCGAAATTGTCAATAAAAATCGAATAAGTTTCTCTG
>CAYWTG010000230.1:0-2450 GCA_964461155.1 uncultured Ruminococcus sp. | reverse complement strand
ACAAAGTTTTTCGCCCGCCTTTTTTCAAAAAGGCGGCGGGGGTGTGGGGGCAGCTGCCCCCGCGCGTTCTCCCCATCGCCCCGCGCTTGCAAAGTCTCCTTTCTTGTGGTATAATCTATATATCAATGTCGGGAGGTGCGAGATGAAAGTCGATAAAATCAAATACTCGAATTTTCGCAATATCCGCGACGCCGAGATCTCGTTTTCACCCGGGGTGAACGTCCTGTGGGGCATGAACGCCCAGGGTAAATCAAACATCCTCGAGGGCGTGTACTATTTCGCGCGCGGCCGATCGTTCAGAGGTGTCCGCGACCGCGACCTTGTCATGTTCGGCGAGTCGCTCGCGCAGTTCTCTCTTGACTTCGAGCGCGGCGAAAGCTCGTCGCACGTCCGCCTCTCCGCGCAGATCCCCGCAAGCGGCAAAAAACGGCTACTGCGCAACGGTGCTCCCCTCCGCGGCGCATCCGAAATGATAGGCGCGTTCCGCGCTGTCCTATTTTGCCCCGCGCACCTGTCGATCGTCAACGGCGGCCCCGCCGAGCGTCGCTCGTTCCTCGATATTGCCATCGCGCAAAACTCCCCCGATTACGTGTACTACCTTTCAAACTACCGGAGATTTTTGGCCGAGCGTAACGCACTGCTCAAGCGCGCCGCGTCGGGAGTTCGCGTGTCGAGCACCGAGTGGGAGACGTACGCCGCACAGCTCGCCCGCGCCGCCTCCGCGATCTATACTTTACGATACGAATACTGCTCCGCGCTCACGTCTGACGTCGCCGACTGCTTCGTCGAAATGACAGGTCACCGCGAAACGCCGAGCATTCGGTACCTGTCGCACTTCGACGGAGCTGAGAACTCCGACGAGTCATACGAAGAGGTCCTGTTCCGAAAGCTCACGACGAATATCGAGCGCGAGAGCATCGTCGGAAGCACTCTCTGGGGGCCGCACAAGGACGACATATCGATACTCCTGAACGGCCGCGAGGCGCGCCTGTACGCGTCTCAGGGACAGCAGAGAAGCCTCGCCTTGTCGATGAAGCTCGCCGAGGGCGACTTTTCGCGCCGCGCGTTGGGGGAATACCCGGTATTTCTGCTCGACGACGTGTTTTCCGAGCTCGACGAGAGCCGCCGCCGCTTCATAACGGAGAAGCTCCGCGGCAGGCAGCTGATAGTGACGTCCTGCGAGGGAACGATAATAGACTCTGCGGAGACGAACTACATAGAAGTAATAAACGGAGAGCCAAGGCGTTCGTCAGCCTTGTAAACCGACGATTTTGTGATGTGTTTTTTGGAGGAATTATTCCGCAAGCGCACGCCACAGTAAGACTCACGTTTTCCTCACCGAAACGCCGCCATAAGTTGCTCGCCACGAGAGCGAACGCACACGCTAAACTCCTCGTATAACTCGCGAAACTCCACCACACAGTTTGTCGCCGGCGAGCGAACGCCTGCCGCCAAACGCTACGCGGTCAGCCACTGCCGCCACAACTGCACACCTACGCGGCGTGAACTACGTGCGAGCCGCTACACGAACATATCGTACCGCTGCGTAAGGGGTGCAGTGCTGGCGTGTCGCAGAATTGCGCGTACGCCTTATTTTAAGTAACTAAAGCTCAAAAATGCCGCGCCGCGCGCGAGAAACGATGATCGGAGAAACACAATGACTGACGACAAATACTTCGTGCTCACCGCACGCGAAAATGACTCCGTGCTGAAACTTGAGATAATGTCGCCGTCGGGCGATATCATAAAGCACCGCCTGACTCCCGGCATTTGGGAGAAGCTCGGGTACAGCGTGAACGACAATCTCAGCGAGGAGCAGTACGCCGAGCTTCGCGAACTTTCCGAAAGATGCGAGGCGGTCACCCGCGCGATGATCCTCCTTTCTCACACGATGTACAGCGTGAAGGCACTCACCGTGCGCCTCACGGCGGCGGGGCATTCGCAGGCGGCGGCCGAGTATGCGGTGAAGCTTGCCTGTCGTCGCGGTCTCATCGACGAGCGGGCGCAGGCGGAGGCTATCGCGGAGAGGCAGGTCACGAAGCTGTGGCGCGGAAAGAGCCGCGTAGTGCGTGAGCTTCTGGCGAAAGGCTTCCCGTCGGACACAAGCCGCGCGGCGGCGGACAGCATTCCGCAGTCGGCATACGATGACGCTCTGGACTGCGCGCTCTACAAGAAGACTCGCGGGATATATCCCGAGGAGAGGCGCGGGCGCGACAGGATAATCTCGGCGATGGTGAACGCGGGATTTTCAGGCGCGGAGGTGCTACGCAAGCTTGAGCACTTGCGCGACGGCGACTCTTGACAAAGTCGGCTCTGTGAGGTATAATATCATGGAGCATTCGTGCGCCTGTGGCGGAATTGGCAGACGCGCCGGATTTAGGATCCGGTATCGAAAGATGTGCAGGTTCGACCCCTGTCAGGCGCAAACGAAAAGGTGTGGCAAAAAGCCA
>CAYWTG010000229.1:0-2505 GCA_964461155.1 uncultured Ruminococcus sp. | reverse complement strand
GGATAAAGAAGCGTCTCTGACCGACGTGTGCATGATCGTCAATTTCGATACGCGAAGCGGAAAGATCGCGCTGATGCAGCTTCCCCGCGACACTTACGTTCGCTCGATGGACGAAACGAATAATAACACCCGTAAGATCAACGAGATCTTTGCGGATCACCGATATTATCGAATGAGAAACGGCGAGAGCGACGAAAAAGCGTATGCCGGCGCACTTGATGACATGACGGAGATCTTGGAAAAGAGCCTGTGCATCAGGATAAACTTCTCGCTGATAATGGATCTCGAGGGCTTTCGCGGCATAGTTGACGCCGTTGGCGGCGTCGAGATGACGCTTCCGAACGCGCTTTATTACGACGATCCCGAGCAGGGACTCTATATTAACTTGCCCGCAGGACAGCAGACTTTGAACGGAGCGCAGGCGGAGCAGTTCGTCCGCTTCCGCGAGGACTATCTTCAGGGTGACCTCGGACGCGTGAACGCGCAAAAGATGTTTCTCTCGGCGTTCTTTACAAAGCTTAAAAGCTGCGGTGTGTCTAACATTGCAAGCATCGCGGAAGAAGTATTCAATAACGTAACGTGCGACCTTTCCGTCAGCGACGCCGTTTTCTTCGCGAAAAAGCTCATTTCGGCCGATCTGTCCGGAATTACGATGCAGACGCTCCCGGGTCAGGTCTGGGCGGACAGATATGTAATGAACCGCGCGGCAACGCTTGAGGCGATAAACAAAAACTTCAACGTGTACGACAGTGCCGTCAGCGACGGAATATTCGATTCGTCGATGATGTTCACGGACATAAGCTCCGAGAGCATCATGGCGTGCTACACCGCACCGGCGACAGATCTTTACGATGAAAATGTTTATACCGGTGACAGCGTCGCGCAGGACGGAATAAACGTACCTTTTAAAAAGAAATAACGGAGAATTATTATGGATAAGAACAACATCATCCCCACCGAGGTGACAAGCGTCGAGACTCCCCTTGATATCGCACGCGCCGTCGTATTCGCGGTGGACTCAAAGAAAGCAAAAGATATAAAGCTCCTCCACGTCGAGGACAGAACCGTGCTCACCGACTATTTCGTCATCTGCACGGGTACCTCTCGCACACAGGTCAGAGCTCTTGCCGACGAGGCGGACTACATCCTCGAGCAGCACGGACTTACCTGCCTTCGCACGGAGGGCTACGACAGCGGCACATGGGTGCTCAAGGATTACGGCTCGGTAATACTTCACGTATTCAACGAGCAGAGCCGCGCCTTTTATAATCTCGAAAAGCTCTACGAGGGCACAAGCGAGGTCGCGGGCGGCGACACTGTCGAAGAGTGACAGCGGAGAAAGACAAGTTTAAGAAGAATATTACCGAAAGGCAGAGCATATCCGAAATGAAACACGATTTCAAAAACATCGAAGAAAAATGGCAAAAACGGTGGGAAGATGCGGGAATCTTCCATGCCGAGGATAACAGCGACAAAAAGAAGTTTTATGCGCTTGTCGAATTTCCGTACCCGAGCGGCGCGGGAATGCACGTCGGCCACGTAAAGGCGTATTCGGGACTCGAGGTCATCTCGAGAAAGAGACGCATGGAGGGCTACAATGTCCTTTTCCCGCTTGGCTTTGACGCGTTCGGCCTCCCGACCGAGAATTACGCGATAAAGACCGGCATCCATCCGAGACGCGTTACCGACATGAACATCGCAAAGTTCACATCCCAGATGAAGCGCGTCGGATTTTCGTTCGACTGGACGAGAACCGTCGACACTACCGACGAGAACTACTACAAGTGGACTCAGTGGATCTTCCTCAAGATGTTTGAAAACGGACTCGTTTTCCGCGATAAGACGCTCGTCAACTACTGCCCGAGCTGTAAAGTCGTCCTCTCGAACGAGGATTCGCAGGGCGGAAAGTGCGATATCTGCCACAGCGACATCGTCCAGAGATCGAAGGACGTTTGGTATCTGCGCATAACCGAGTATGCCGACAAGCTTCTCGAGGGTCTTGACGAGGTCGACTATCTGCCGAACATAAAGACGCAGCAGGTCAACTGGATCGGCAAGTCGCGCGGCGCGTTCGTAAACTTCGGCATCGACGGCATCGACGATAAGCTCCGCATTTACACAACACGCCCCGACACGCTCTACGGAGTTACATTCATGGTGCTCGCTCCCGAGCATCCGATCCTCGATAAGTATAAAGAAAAGATCGCGAACTTCGGTGAGATCGAGTCTTACCGCGAGCTCTGCGGAAAGAAGACCGAGTTCGAGCGTACACAGCTCGTCAAAGATAAGACCGGCGTCAGGATCGACGGCCTTTGCGCGGTAAATCCCGTCAGCGGCAAAAAGATCCCGATCTACATCTCCGACTACGTAATGATGGGCTACGGCACGGGCGCCATCATGGCTGTTCCGGCGCACGACGAGCGCGACTACGACTTCGCTCGCAAGTTCGGCATTGACATAATCGAGGTTATCAAAGGGGGAAACATCGAAGAGGGTGCATACACC
>CAYWTG010000228.1:0-2505 GCA_964461155.1 uncultured Ruminococcus sp. | reverse complement strand
GCAATTTGAGTGGTACCGCGGGAAGCATTGATATTATGCACTCGTCTCAAAGATCGGCTTTGGGACGGGTGCTTTTTCGTTCCAAAGGGCATTACTTGAAAGGAAAACACAAATTATGGCTCAGATCACAGGACTTGATTACAAAATTCGCGAGATGGCAGGACGCATCCGCGACCTGCGAGAGATCGTAGGCTTCACACCGCATGAGATGGCGGCAAAGACCGACGTCTCCGTGGAGGAGTATCTGCTCTGCGAAGCGGGAGAGAGCGACCTTAACTTTGCGTTTATCTACCGTTGCGCGCTTGCACTCGGGGTTAATGTAACCGACATTATCGAGGGATGCAGCCCGAAGCTCCGCTCTTACACCGTGACCCGTCGCGGAAACGGTCAGGAGATATCCGACGCACACGGTATGACATACTATAACCTCGCATACGCTTTCCAGAACAGGATCGCCGAGCCTCTTTACGTCAAGAGCCGCTTTGATCCCGAAGCACAGCACCGCGATATCGAGCTCACCACACACGCAGGTCAGGAGTGCGACCTCGTCATCGAGGGAAGCCTCACCGTTCAGATCGGTGAGCATCGCGAGACGCTGAACGCGGGCGACAGCATATACTTCGACAGCTCCACACCTCACGGAATGATCGCCGCGAGCGAGGGCGGATGTATCTTCTATGCGATCGTCCTCAACCCGACCGGCGAGCCGATCCCCGAGCTTTCTCACGAGAGCGCGATCGTCGGAGCACCCGAGGGACGCCCCCGCGACACGGAGGAGAGAGCTTATCACAAGTTCATCGAGTGCGAGGAGAACGAGATGGGCACACCCACCTCGATCCGCTTCAAGAATACTGAAAACTTCAATTTCGCGTTTGATATTTTGGACGAAGTCGCACGCAGAACTCCCGACAAGCTTGCCATGCTCCACGTTTCGCGCGATAAGACGGAACGCCGCTTCACTTTTAAGGATATCAAAAAGGCCTCGTGCCAGTGCGCGAACTATTTTAAGTCGCTCGGCATCAAAAAGGGCGACCGCGTAATGCTCGTTCTCAAGCGTCATTATCAGTACTGGCCCGCGATGCTCGGACTTAACCGTATCGGTGCTATCGGAATCCCCGCGCCGAATCAGCTCCAAGAGCATGACTTCGAGTACCGCTTCAACGCGGCGCAGATCAGCACGATCATCTGCACCTCTGACGGCGACACGGCTCATCAGGTCGATATCGCTGCCGCAAATTGTCCGTCGATAAAGAATAAGCTCGTCGTCGGCGGCTCTCGCGAGGGCTGGCGCACGTTCGATGAAGAATATCCGCTCTACAGCACTCATTATGAAAGAGGAGAGGACGCACCGGGCGGTGACGATCCTATGCTCATGTTCTTCACCTCGGGCACTTCGGGTTATCCGAAGCTTGCGGCACATAATTTCAAATACGCACTCGGCCATTTCCACACCGCGAAATACTGGCACAATGTCGACCCGAACGGACTTCATTTTACAATATCCGACACGGGTTGGGCAAAGTCGATGTGGGGTAAATTCTACGGCCAGTGGATTTGTGAGGCGGCTACGTTCGTCTATGATTTCGACCGTTTTGACGCCGCCGACATCCTCCCGATGTTCGCAAAGTATCACATCACAACATTCTGCGCACCTCCGACAATGCTTCGCATGATGATAAAGCAGGATATCTCGAAGTACGACCTGTCTTCCGTCCGTCACATGACGACTGCCGGCGAGGCACTGAATCCCGAGGTATACCGCCGCTTCGAGGAAGCGACCGGACTCCAGATCCTCGAGGGCTTCGGTCAGTCCGAGAGCACGATGATCATCGGAAATATGGTCGGCGCACCTCATAAGATCGGTTCTATGGGTAAAGCCGCTCCGATATATAAAGTCGACCTCGTCGATGCGGACGGAAATTCCGTTCCCGACGGCGAGACGGGCGAGATCGTAATCGACGTTCGCGACGGCGCACCCTGCGGACTCTTTACCGGCTACTACGGCGCACCCGAGAAGACCGCCGAGGTTTGGCACGACGGATTTTATCACACCGGAGACACGGCATGGCGCGATGAGGACGGCTTCTTCTGGTACGTCGGACGTGTCGATGACGTTATCAAATCCTCCGGATACCGCATCGGACCTTTCGAGATCGAGAGCGTCATTATGGAGCTTCCTTACGTACTCGAATGCGGAGTTTCCGCAGAGCCCGACGAGGTTCGCGGTCAGATAGTCAAGGCGAGCATCGTGCTTGTCAAGGGCACTGAGGGTACGGATGAGCTCAAGCGTGAGATCCAGCAGTACGTAAAGCAGAGAACCGCTCCCTATAAGTATCCGAGACTTGTCGTCTTCCGCGACGAGCTCCCGAAGACCGTAAGCGGAAAGATACAGAGAAACAAGCTTTAATATAATAAGATGAAGGAATTTAAGCATATAACACTGCTGTGCGGCCATTACGGTAGCGGCAAAACGAATGTCGCCGTCAATTTGGCGCACGAGCTGAA
>CAYWTG010000227.1:0-2506 GCA_964461155.1 uncultured Ruminococcus sp. | reverse complement strand
AAAGGACAAGACCCGTCGTCTCGTCGACACCCATCGAAATATTCATGTTCTGTATCGCCGCGCCCGACGCTCCCTTGCCGAGATTGTCGAAGACCGCAGTCACCGTGCACTGCTTTTCGTGTCCGCACACCCAAAGGCGCATCGTGTCGCGACCCGCCATGTTCGACGCGTAGATCACGCTCTCGTCGCCGCCGAGGGGAGCCACGCTCACCAGACGCGACGACTCGTAATGCGCCGCGAGTGCTTCGTGCACACGTGCGGCGTCGGTGTCGGCAAGCATGACCGTCGTCGCCATACCCGCGTAATAATCACCGATAATGGGCGAAAACAGCGGTGCATCGTCAAGACCGCACACCGCCTTCATCTCGGGCAGGTGCTTGTGGCAAAGCGACGTCGCGTATATCCGACAGCTGCCGTGACGCTCGTCGCGACACTCGTCCTCGTACTCCGCGATGAGTCCCTTTCCGCCGCCGCTGTAGCCCGTGAGCGAATACGCCGTAAGGCGGGCGTCGCGCGGGACGATCCCGCTCTCGACGAGGGGATAAACCGACGCGATAAAGCCGCTCGCGTGGCAACCCGGGTTCGCGATTCTGCGTGACTCTGCGATGCTTTCGCGGTGAGCGGCCGACAGCTCCGCAAAGCCGTATGCCCAGCCGTCCGCCGTGCGGTGCGCCGTGGAGGTGTCGATTATCACCGTGTCCGAGCCCTCCGCGAAACTGACGGATTCCTTTGCCGCCGCGTCCGGAAGGCACAGAAACGCGATGTCCGCCGAGCGGAGCGCGTCGCGACGTGCGTCTGCGTCCTTTCTCAGCTCATCGGGGAGGATTATCTGCTCTATGTCACCGCGCTCCGCAAGGCGTTCGCGGATGCGAAGACCCGTCGTGCCCGCAGAGCCGTCTATACATACCTTTGTCATTTTGAGAGCTCCTCTCTCACGTAAGCGATCTGAGCCTTAACTGAAGCGGTCGACGTGCCGCCCTCGCTCGTGCGCTTTTCCACGCAGGTGAGGAGATTTATCTCATCGTACACGTCCTCGTCGAAGAGCTCGGATGCCTCGCGAAGCTCGTCGAGCGTGAGCTCCTCGAGCACACGATCCTCCGCGATGCACTTTGCGACGAGCGTGCCGGAGATCTTGTACGCGCTTCTGAACGGGAGTCCCGCCTTTACGAGGTAGTCCGCAAGGTCGGTCGCGTTTATAAAGCCCTTTTGCGCCGCGCGGAGCATATTTTCGCGGCGAGCTGTCATCGTTTTTATCATGGGGATGAAGACGCGCAGGCACATCTCGACCGTCTCGAGCGCGTCGAAGATGCTCTCTTTGTCTTCCTGCATATCCTTATTATAAGCGAGCGGGAGACCCTTGAGCGCGGTCAGGAGAGCCATAAGGTCGCCGTACACGCGGCCGGTCTTGCCGCGAACGAGCTCCGCCATGTCGGGGTTCTTCTTCTGCGGCATGATCGACGAGCCCGTCGTGAACGAGTCGGAGAGCGCGACGAAGCGGAACTCCCAGCTCGACCAGAGGATGATCTCCTCGGAGAAGCGCGACAGGTGCATCATGAGCACGGAAAGCGCGGAAGCGAGCTCGATGCAGAAATCGCGGTCGGACACGCCGTCGATGCTGTTTCGGCAGATGTCGTCAAATCCGAGACGCTCCGCCTCAAAGCGGCGGTCGGTGTCGTAGGTAGTGCCCGCGAGCGCGCAACTTCCGATCGGAGACACGTTCATTCTCGCACGGCAGTCCGCAAGGCGGCCGAGGTCGCGCAGGAGCATCATCGAATACGCCATGAGGTGGTGTCCGAACGTGATGGGCTGTGCTCTCTGGAGGTGAGTGTAACCGGGCATTATCGCGTCGGCGTACTCCTCCGCTTTATCGGTGACCGTCTCGACGAGCTCGCGCGTAAGAGATGTGATCTCGTCGATGCCGTCGCGCAGATACATACGCAGGTCGAGCGCGACCTGGTCGTTTCGGCTTCTGGCGGTGTGGAGCTTCTTTCCGAGCTCACCGAGGCGTTCGGTGAGAAGCTGCTCGACGAACATATGGATGTCCTCGGCCTTGGGGTCAAAGGTGACCGTGCCCGATTCGATATCGGTGAGGATCCCCTCGAGTCCAGCGACGATCGCGTCGGCGTCAGCCTGCGAAATTATCCCGCGTGCGCCGAGCATCGCGGCGTGAGCCATGCTTCCCTTTATGTCCTGCTTATACATTTTCGAGTCAAAGCGGATCGACGAGTTGAAATCGTCCGCTATGCTGTCCGTAATTCCCGCGGTAACGCCCGCCCACATCTTTGCCATAAGTTAAACTTACCTTCCGAAATCTGATTGTATATTTATTCGTGATTTTTCACGAGACATCTCACGGGGAAGATACCGAAAAGGCGTCTTCCCCGCAAAGTTTGGTGCTTTATTACTTTCCGCAGGTCTTGTCTACCTGAGCCTGAACCTTGATCGGAAGTCCGAAGAGGTTGATAAAGCCGGCAGAATCCTTCTGGTCGTAGTCGCTCTCGCCGAA
>CAYWTG010000226.1:0-2519 GCA_964461155.1 uncultured Ruminococcus sp. | reverse complement strand
GCGAAACTTGAAAATCGATGGAGACTGTTATGACATTAAAGGAGCTGAAAATCGGTACTTCCGCGACGGTGAACGCCGTCGGCGGCGACGGTGCGCTCAGACAGCATTTTCTCGACATGGGCATCATCCCCGGAGCCGAGGTCACTGCGGTGAAGCTCGCACCGATGGGCGACCCGATGGAGCTGAAGATCCACGGCTACGAGCTGACGATACGCATCGCGGACGCCGAAAAGATCGACGTCACGCTGACAGAGCACTCGAAAGAAAGCGAGACGGTGACGGCAAAAAAGAAAAAAACGCCTCATCCCGGACTCGGAGAGGGTGGGAAATTCCATCACAAAGAAGACGCCTCGCCGCTCCCGCAGGGCACGGAGCTTAAATTCGCGCTTGTCGGAAATCAAAACTGCGGCAAGACGACGCTGTTTAATCTCAGCTGACGGGTGCAAATCAGCACGTCGGAAACTTTCCGGGCGTCACGGTGGACTGCAAGAGCGGAAATATCAAAGGATATCCGTCGGCGTCCGTGACCGATCTGCCCGGCATATACTCGATGTCGCCGTACAGCAGTGAGGAGATCGTCTCGCGAGACTTTGTTTTAAAGCAGAAGCCGACGGCGATCATTAACATAGTAGACGCGACGAATATCGAGCGAAATCTGTATCTGACGATGCAGCTTCTCGAGATGAACGTGCCGCTCGTCATAGCTCTGAATATGATGGACGAGGTCAACGGCAACGGCGGATATATCGATGTGAACGCCATGGAAGAGCTGCTCGGCGTGCCCGTCATCCCGATCTCGGCGGCAAAAAATCAAGGCATCGATGAGCTGACAAAGCACGCGGTGCACATCGCCGCATATCAAGAGCGACCTGCCATCACCGACTACTGCTCGGAAAACGACCATAACGGCGCGCTTCACCGCTGCCTCCACGCGATAATCCACCTGATCGACGATCACGCCGCGGCGGCAGACATCCCCGTTCGCTTTGCGGCAAGCAAGCTTGTCGAGGGTGACGAGCTCGTCTTTGAGGCACTGCGCCTCGATCAAAACGAAAAAGAGATGCTCGAGCATATCATAGTCCAAATGGAAGCGGAGCGCGGCCTTGACCGCAGTGCCGCTGTCGCGGATATGCGTTTCGGTTACATAAATAAAATATGCGAGAGCACCGTGACAAAGCCGCGCGAGAGCCGCGAGCATATTCGCTCACGGAAGATCGACCGCATCCTTACCGGAAAATACACGGCGATCCCCGCGTTTATTCTCATAATGGTCGCGGTGTTCCACCTGACTTTCAACGTGATCGGCGCATTTTTTCAGGGACTCGTTGAGATGGGCGTCGACGCGCTGACCGAGGCCGTTTCGTCACTTCTCTTGCGTGGGAATGTGAATCCGACGCTTCACAGCCTTGTGATCGACGGAATTTTCACCGGCGTCGGCAGCGTCATCAGCTTTTTGCCGATCATCGTCACGCTGTTTTTCTTCCTGTCGCTTCTCGAAGACAGCGGATATATCGCCCGCGTGGCGTTCGTCATGGACAAGCTTCTCCGACGTATCGGCCTTTCGGGACGCAGTATCGTTCCGATGCTCATCGGATTCGGCTGTACGGTGCCCGCAGTCATGGCGACGCGCACTTTGCCGAGCGAGCGCGACCGCAAGATGACTGTGCTCCTCACGCCGTTCATGAGCTGCACGGCGAAGCTCCCGATCTACGCGTTCTTCGTCGACGCGTTCTTCTCCGAGCATAAGGGACTGATAATGGCGGGGCTTTACGTGCTCGGTATCGTCGTCGGAATACTTGCGGCGTTCTTGTACAAGAGCGTGCTGTTCCGCGGCGAGGCGGTGCCGTTTGTTATGGAGCTCCCGAACTACCGTATGCCCGGCGCGAAGAGCGTAGCACAGCTCCTTTGGGAGAAGGCGAAAGATTTCCTCCAGAGGGCGTTCTCGGTCATTCTTCTCGCAAGCGTCGCGATATGGTTCTTGCAAAGCTTCGATTTCCGACTCAATATCGTGTCGTCGTCAGAGGAGAGCATCCTCGCCGCCGTCGCGGGATTCATCGCGCCGCTTCTTTCGCCGATCGGACTCGGCGACTGGCGCATCTGCACGGCACTCATCAGCGGATTTATGGCTAAGGAGAGTGTGGTTTCGACTTTGAAAGTCCTCTTCGGAGGCGCGGTCGGCGCGGCGATGACTCCCCTGAGCGCAGCTTGCCTGCTCGTGTTCAGCCTGATCTACACGCCGTGCGTTGCGGCGATAGCGTCGATCAGACGTGAGCTCGGCACGAAATGGGCGGTCGGCGTTGTCGTCTGGCAGTGCGTGCTCGCATGGATCTGCGCGCTGTTCATGCACGTGATCGGCCTGCTTTGCGGAATTTAATAAAAAAGGATGCCGTCATTTTGATGAGCACTGTTCCGAAAGTGTCTGACTTTCGGAGGTGCACATCATTTTGACTTGGCATTCTTTTATTTATTACTTTTTGCGCTTTGATTCAAGCTCTGCCTTGACTTCGGCGGGGGTGAAG
>CAYWTG010000225.1:0-2534 GCA_964461155.1 uncultured Ruminococcus sp. | reverse complement strand
CTTCGAGCTTATATATCCTGTCGGAGACGGCGATGTCCGCGATCTCGTCGTTCAAACGGCGAATTTCAAGGATGATTTTGCGATATTCATCAATGGGAACGCGATCTTCAAACTGCTTTTCGTCTTCTATGTTCGCCGCAGTGTGTGAATTTTCATATTCAGCGGCGGCTTCGGGGCTTAAAAAGAGCATTTTCTTTCCGACATCGATAAAAGCCGTGTCGCCGAGCATATCGCGGTTTATCATGTGCTGGATATCACGAGCGGCGCGTTTGTAGGAAACGCCCGATGCCGTAGCGAGAGCCGCTATCGAAAAATAAGGCCTGCCTCCGATTATGACACTGTATCTGTCGTAACGCTCGGCGCGTCTTTTCGACATCTTCGATATGCCGAAAGCGACTGCGGCCGCGCCTGCCAAGAGAGCGAAAGTCGAAAAAGAGCCGAGCGACAGGGTGACTCCGGAAGTAAAGACCGACGAGATCGAAATCAAAGCTCCGATGAGAAAAAACGCGCCGATCGCGAGAGGTAAAAACTGCGACGCCTGTACTTTGCCGCGCGATTTTGCGCCCGTGCGCTTATTCGTTCTCTTTATGCTGTCGCCCGACGACGCTTTGAACGCGCGTGCGATAAACAGGAAAATTCCGAGTGGGGGTGCGGCGAAAAAAGTGATGATCGGAAGCCATGCGGGAATATCGGGTAAGAAATCACCGCCCGCTTTTCTTTTCGGAGGACGGTGCGAATTCTTTCCGCCGCGTCCGCCTTTGTTCTTATCTCCGTCATTCGGGGGCATATTGTAAATGTATCTCAATTGGCTCTCCTATATTGCCGAGCTTGTCTGCCGTAAACTGCGTTTTTAATGTGCCGTTGTGCGCACAAACGCTTTAACTATATTATAGTCACAAAAGGCGAGTATTTCAAGTGAAATATGTAACATTTCGTGTGTATCTGTGACGTCTGCCGTCGTTTGGGGCTCGCTCGATCACGGACAGCTCTGTCATGACTCGCAGTACCGCCCAGAGTGCGCGTCCGTGAGTGTGCGTTGCGGAGGCGAATTCTTCTCTGGTGAAGAATTCTGGAAGCTTTGACGGAACAAATCGTGCGAGAGAATCGGGGAAAGTGAGATCTTCGATGTCAACAAGCTCCGTCGGGACAAGATCGAGCTTTGTCGCACCCTTTTTTCGATCCGCACCGCGGCCGTCGAGGAGTCTGTAGTCGTCGGTGTGAAGTGTGACGGTCGTTATTTTGAGACGTTCGTGCCCGAGGTATTCGAGAATGTACACAAGCTGCCTGATGAGCGTGTATATATCGTCTCTTTTTGCCGAGCGCGAGCTTCTTGTGATGCTTCCGCTCTCTGAGTCTACCCATACTATCGTGTTCTTTTTCACTATCGGAAAGACGATCCGCACGTCGGTTTCGGATAAAAATGTCTCAAGCTTTTGCCCCATTCCGTAAAGAGAGGACGACTGTATCTCGGTGATATAGCCGTCCTCCATTATATCGGCAATGTATCCCATGTAAGAACGCTCGTGACAGGATCTGTCAGAACAAAAATAATTCTTGAGGATATAGTGCAAGCTTTTTTCTTTGTATGTACCGATACCTGCTTCATCATGTCCCGAAAGCGAAATTTCACGCACAAGCGCGTCGAATTTCAAGCGTTCAGACGAGGAAAGCATCTCAATATCTGCTCCTCAGCCACTCGAGGAGTGCGTCTATGTCGCTCTCGCTCAGATTGCGATCCTTGAAAAATGAGTTCATCGCGCTGACGAAAGAGCCGTCGTGATACTGATCTATAAATCCGACGGTGACATTATGAATATACTCGTCCTTGAGTGCGAGAGGGATGTAGTAGCGTTCCTTGCCGTTTTTGTATGAGGCGATATATCCGCGATCCTCGAGGCGAACAAGGAATGAAATGAGCGTCGGAGCCTTCCAGCCTTTCTTCTGACCGATCTTCTGCATAAGGTACGAGGTCGTCAGCGGAGGTGCGCCGTCCCAAATGGCGTTCATAACATCAAATTCTGCATCCGGAAGCTTCACGGAATAATCCACGGGCTTTGCGCGACTTATTATTTCTTCAATAAGTCCGCTTGCGTTTTCGACAATCATCTTTTTTCTCCGATTTATGTATTTTTTGACACACGGTATTTTAGACTTACATTAATTATACATATGTCTAACTGTTTTGTCAACACATTTTTTAATGATTTATTCGTATATTTTTACCACAGCGTATATTATTCGACCCCGATTTTCAACATAGGATTGACACGCACAACAACATATTGTATAATAATCTCAAATATGAGTGTATATGTGCGAAAGGAACGATAAAATGATCTTTTCCGGCGATAATGTACGACTTAATAATATTTTTACGGTTTGCGATGCCATTGCAATGGCAAAAGCACGAACGAGAAAGGATATCCTCGCGTACTCGCACCTCAGCCGTCCGACAGTCATAAAAGCTACCGAGGCTTTACTTGACACGGGACTTATAAACGAGAGACTTGCGGGGGATCATTACAGATACAGGA
>CAYWTG010000224.1:0-2543 GCA_964461155.1 uncultured Ruminococcus sp. | reverse complement strand
CCCTTATGCGGACACGTAGCCCATTGGACTCACCTCTTTCAACAGAATAATCGGTTGTTAATACCTACATTTATATATTAACACTATAATAAGAGTTTGTCAATAGGAAAATGCAGATTTACAAAAAGTTCACACATTATCTTTGAAATGGCAAACAAACACTAAAATGTTGGCGGCACATCTCTTATTTGCACGTATGCATTTTGCGCTGCGTTTGTCTTGACAAATCGGTCGATGCGTGATATACTGACAATATAAAAATACCCACGGCGTACCGCAGGTATTTTCGCTTATTCACATATGTCTTCCGAGGCGGAGTCGTCAGTCGCGTCTTCCGTAGTTTCTTCGCTTATCGCTTGCGCCAGTTCCTCGTCGTATGCATCGAGCACAGCCTGTTCGAGTTCATTGCGGAAAGCCGTGTTTATCGGATGTGCAATGTCTCGATATGTTCCGTCGGGATTCTTTCGGCTCGGCATAACGATAAAGTGACGGTCTCGAACCTCGATCACCTTGATGTCATGAAGTGCCAACTGGCCGTCAAAGGTCACTGAGACGACCGCTTTCATGGGGCCTGTTTCAAAGACCTTTCTTACTTTGATATCAGTAATTTCCATAACTTTCTCCATGCTTTTCCATAGATTTGGTGCTTTTATAGTATAGCGGAAGATTATTACAGGCATACATCCAAATTATTACCTTTTCTTGAACTTTGCCGTTGAACGGGACAATTTTAACATTTTTTGGTGAATTGTTTATAAAATATGCCTCGCTCCGCGGATCGTTTAAATTTGTTATCGAACGAAAGGACAAAAAATCATGTCTTTGCCTAACACACACTTCGGTTATGATAAAATTTCGGCTTTTATGGGTAGTTCGCCCCGCAAGATATTCTTCTCGGGCATCGGTGGCATCAGCATGAACTCTCTTGCAAAGGTATGCCACGCGCGCGGACACGAGGTTTCCGGTTATGACAGAACGCCGTCCGCACTCACACGCTCGCTCGAACAGATGGGTGTTAAGGTCTTCTATACTTCATCTCCCGAGCTTGTTGACGACGCGGAGCTCTTTGTCTACACGGTCGCCATTCCCGCAGATGATCCGGCATATGTGAGAGCGGGCGAACGAGGCATCCCGCGTATTTCCCGTGCGGATTTTCTCGGATATATAATGATGGGATATTCGTCGCGCGTCGGCGTTTCGGGAATGCACGGAAAGAGCACGACGACGGCTCTGCTTTCGTCGATCTATACAGAAGCGGGACTTGAGCCGACGGTCTTCGGCGGCGCGGTCATGAAAGGTGCGGAGTCGTCCGACATACTCGGCGCGGAGCGCGCGTTCATCTTCGAGGCGTGTGAGTACATGGACTCTTTCCTTGATTTCTACCCGACGACGGCTATAGTGCTGAACATCGAGATGGATCACGTCGACTACTTCCGTTCGATGGATCAGATAAGAAGCTCTTTCGCCGCATTTTTGAAAAAAGCGAACACGGCAGTTGTGAATATCGCCGACAGTGATGTCGCAGAGGCACTGCGCCTTTCGGGAACTCCCGCCGTTACGTTCGGCGAATCGGGCTCGGGTGCCGATTATACGGCCGAGGACATTGTGTTCGATCACGGATTTGCTTCATTTAATATAATGTATAAAGGCGAGCATCTCTGCCGCGCAAAGCTCCGCGTGCCGGGACATCACATGGTCACGGACGCACTCGCGGCGACGGCTGCTGCGCACACAGACGGCGTAGACGGCGCACTCATCGAAAAGGGACTTGCGGCGTACCGAGGCATCGCGCGTCGCATGGAGCTGGTCGGAAAGAGCGAGTCGGGAGCTGATGTGTTCGATGATTACGCTCATCACCCGACGGAGCTGAAAAACACGCTCGAAGCGGCAAGCGAGCTCGGATATGCGCACACGATCTGCGTTTTTCAGCCGCATACGTTCTCTCGCACCGCGGAGCTTCTTGACGGTTTTGCCGCCTCTCTCGGAAAGTCAGGCGCAGACGAGGTGATCCTCGCACCGATCTATCCCGCGCGCGAGGTGAACACCTACGGCATATCTTCGGAAAAGCTCCGCGACGCCGTTGCCGAGTACGGAATGCCGTGTAAGGTTCTCGACACGTTCGAGGAGATCTCTGACTATCTTACTTCAACGCTGAAGTCTGGCGACGCCGCGTTCGTTATCGGCGCGGGGGATGTGACTAAAGTTGCGCACATGACGGCGCGTGATATGCAGTAAATGTATATAAATTCATTTTTTGCCGAGAAACAAGGCGGAAATTGCGTTTTCGTGCGTAAAAATGCGCCGAAAGCGTCATAATTTCGCATATGCTGTTGACATACCTGCGAAATTGTGATAAAATAATCGTATTATATTTATAAATGCACGCCGCACACGAAACGCGGCTGTGTGTTAGGTATTTTTAATTCCGAAAGGAAATGTGAAATGAGCAATAACAAGCTGAGAGCCGGCGTCGTTGGCGCAACAGGCATGGTGGGTCAGAGATTTGTGACCCTTCTTGAGAATCATCCGTATTTTGAGCTTAC
>CAYWTG010000223.1:0-2561 GCA_964461155.1 uncultured Ruminococcus sp. | reverse complement strand
ACGAGGCGGATCGTGCGTACTTCACCGAAAAGGGACTCGCGGGAATCAAGAAAGTCCCGCTTGAGGGTCTTCTCGTTGAGGGTGACGAGCTGACGGCATCTTCTCAGCTTGTAAACAACGGTCAGCGCATGAACCCCGCGCGTTATCCGAACAAGGAGACGATGGGATACGACGAGAATTATCTCGCCGATCCGGTAGATCCTTATCCGGACGTGATCGGCGTTAAGCTGACATATCCCCATGTTCAGAAGAGATTTGAAAAGTATCACACATTCGAGGGTACGGAGCTCATAGGATATCTCGCGCACCCCTATATGTGCAATGTTCAGCAGATGTCCGGCTATGACACCGAGACAAACGTCATCACCTTTACAACTTGGCCGTTCCAGGGAACGAATAACTACACGGGTCAGTGCTCGTTCTTCTCGAACATTTCCGAGGAGCTTGACTGTGTAAATGAGTACTGGGTAGACGTTAACACAAAGACGCTTTACGTTTATGAGCCCGACACCGACTATGTGCTCACAACTCGCGGCAACTACATTAATACCACGGCAGATTACGTAAGCTTCGTCGGCTTCGAGTTCTGCGGTTCTTCCGACGGATTCTTCGACATCGACGCGGATCACGTGACGATAAAGCTTTGCGATATGTACGTCGGCGCGGGCAAGTTTGCTGTCATGGCGACAGGTCGCGCGATCACGGTAAGCGAGTGCGAGCTTTCGTACCTCGCGGGCGGCGGAATCTTCCTCGAGGACTCTCTTGAGGCTATCGATAACGTCATCCCCTGTGAGAGCGTTATCGACAACAACTCGATCCACGATTTCGAGCTCAAGTACAAGGTATATCTCCCCGCCGTCAGACTTTACAACACAGTCGGCGCGGTCGTATCTCACAACGAGCTTTACAACGCCTCGCACAGCGCGGTCATTCTCGCTCACGCGGCCGAGGGTCATGTGTATATGTCCGACAAGGCAGGCGGACGCGGAATCGACAATATCATCGAGTACAACGTATTTTATAATCTTCTGGCCGTATCCGGCGACTGCGGCGCGATCTACTCCGACCGCTCCGTATCGAACCGCGACAACATCGTCAGATACAACATCTTCTATGACATCGAAAAGAACAGCGGTGCGCAGATGGGTATCTATTTCGGCGACGCACTCTCCGGTCAGCAGATCTACGGCAATGTCTTCTATAACGCGGGAACCGAGGCTATCCGCGCAGACGGACGCGACAACACCATCCGCGATAACGTTTTCATCAGAAAGACCTCCGGCACAGACTACTGTCAGGCACTCTTTGTAAAGGCGAAGTACCGCGGAATGTACCTCGGCGGCGGCTCTCCGAGCGTTGATAACCTGAGCAAGTGGACATGGCCGACATACTATAACAGCTTTTTCGAGATCCCCGCTGAGGGAACAGCAGCTCGAAAGATATGGGAGGAGCGTTGGCCGACGCTTGTGAAGATGAAGATCGATATGTCGCGTGCCGAAGAGCTCGCAGACGACATCGATTTCATCATCAACCCGTCGTATAACGTGATAAAGAACAACTACACGTTCACTTCCGGCCTCGGAAACGATATAGACGATGATGTGTACCTTTTCAGCACGGTCGAGAATAACCTCGAATTCTCGCTTGACGAGAACCCGATCTTCACAAATCCCGCACGCGGCGATTACAGCATAAGAGAGGACGCGGACTTCTTCAAGATCCCGTTCTACGAGATCGGCAGATATTAAAAATAGGCTTCACGGCGGCTCATTTCGGGTCGCCGTGAGTTTTATTCTCGCGTGAGCTGCTGCGAGAATAAAAGGGGGCGAAAAGCACCGAAAAATGATTCTGTATGTAAAAGAAAGGAAACATATGCGGCATCGGCTCGTGTTTTCGCGCTTTTTCTGATAAATAAACAAAAAAATAAAGAAGTATACGCCGATTTAACTTGACAAGTGCTTTAACGTGTGATAAAATCAATAATAGCCGAAATTTTCGGAAAGGAGAATCGCCTTGGCTGATAAGGATAACAAAAACGCAAAACGGCAGATAGCGTACAACCGCGCCGCGCGACATAATTATTTTGTGGAAGACACCTTTGAAGCGGGACTGTCTCTTTTCGGAACCGAGGTCAAAAGCGTCAGAAACGGTGCCGTGAATCTGAAAGATTCTTTCTGCTACATCAAAGACGGCGAGATCTTCGCTGTGGGACTTCGCATAAGCCCCTACGAAAAGGGGAATATTTACAATCGCGATCCCATGCGCGAAAAGAAGCTGCTTATGCACAAGAAAGAAATATTGAAGCTTTCGCAGTACGTAACGCGAGACAGCTACACGCTCGTGCCGCTTTCACTTTATTTCTCGGGCTCGAAGGTCAAACTTGAGCTCGGACTTTGCAAGGGTAAAAAGCTGTACGACAAGCGCGAATCCGACGCTAAGCGCGACGCCGCGCGAGAGATCGAAAAAGCGACTAAATACGCGAACCGTTAAAAGTCGCGCCTGACATGGGGGCGTAAAGGTTTCGACGGGGAGCTTGAAGCGAGATAAGCGGGTAGAGGTTC
>CAYWTG010000222.1:0-2583 GCA_964461155.1 uncultured Ruminococcus sp. | reverse complement strand
GCTACAGAGACCGAGATGAAGGAGAAGAAGCTCCGCATCGAGGACGCTCTCAACGCAACACGCGCAGCAGTTGAGGAGGGTATCGTCGCAGGAGGCGGTACAGCATACCTCAACCTCATCTCCAAGGTAGCAGACGTTGCCGCTCAGGTAGAGGGCGACGAGAAGACCGGTGTCAACATCGTTCTTCGCGCACTCGAGGCTCCCGTTCGTCAGATCGCCGAGAACGCAGGCTTTGAGGGCTCCGTTATCGTTAACACGATCATGTCTTCCGGCAAGCTCGGCTACGGCTTCGACGCTTACAACGAGAAGTATGTCGACATGATGGAGGCAGGTATCGTTGACCCCGCAAAGGTTACGAGAAGCGCACTCCAGAACGCATCGAGCGTAGCTTCCACTGTCCTCACGACAGAGGCACTCGTTGCAAACCAGCCCGAGCCCGAGGCTCCCGCTAACCCCGCAATGGGCGGCGGCATGGGCGGAATGTATTAATCCGACATTAAACCGAACATCGAAAAGGCACACTTTCGCGAGGAGAGTGTGCCTTTTTTCGACAGTGTGCTCGGCATTTGTCGGACGCGACAAGCCTTGCCTTTCGGTGAGCTCCGCCGAGAGGCGAATTTTTGCGGATCCGTCGCCGTCGCGTGTCGTGACGCACTTTTGTTGCCCGACACCACCGTTAAGCAGTTCGACGGCGTCGTTATCGCAGCCGAGCACGGCTTTGAATACGAAAAAACACAGGAGATGAGCGTGTCATCCCCTGTGTTTTTGTTAGTGCATTATTTATTTTACGCGCGTCCTGCGGAGGAGCACATATCGATCTTCTCGAGGCACAGAGCCTTTACGGCCTCGCGTGCCGCGCCCATGTACTTCTTCGGGTCGATGACGGACTCGTCTGCGAGAACCTTGCGAACGGCCTCTGTTGCCGCCGCACGAAGCTCTGTCGCGAAGTTGACCTTTGCCATACCGAGTGAGATCGCGCGCTTGACGCTTGCCTCGGGAACGCCCGAGCCGCCGTGGAGAACGAGGGGAGCGGATACGGCATCTCTGATCGCCGCGATGCGCTCAAAGTCAAGCTTCGGCTCGCCCTTGTAGAATCCGTGAGCGGTTCCGATCGCGACGGCGAGCAGATCGACGTCTGTGCGCTCGACAAACTCGCGAGCCTCGTCAACGTCGGTGTAGATAGCGTCTGCGGAGACATTGTCCTCCTTGCCGCCTACGCAACCGAGCTCGGCCTCGACGGTGATACCCATCGGGCGAGCGGTCTCGACGACCTGACGCGTGATGCGGAGGTTCTCCTCAAAGGGGAGCTTCGAGCCGTCGAACATGACGGAGGTGTAACCCGCCTTGATGGCTACCATGACATCGTCAAACGACGAGCAGTGGTCGAGGTGGAGAGCTACGGGAACGCTTGCGCGCTCGGCGAGCTCGCGGACGATCGCGTGCGTCATCGTGGGAACGAAATACTTGACGGTCGGTGCGGTGGTCTGGATGAGCACGGGGGAGTGAGCCTCCTCGGCCGCAGCGACGATCGCCTGAGCCATCTCCATATTCTCCGCGTTGAACGCGGGAACGGCGTATCCCTCGCGCTGAGCCTTTGTGATTATATCCTTGCTTGTAACGAACATTTTAATACTTCCTTATGTAATATTTGTCTGTGCTCAGCCGATCTCGGGGTGCTCGGCGATGAGGCGTGCGACGTTTTCGGGGGAGATCTTGCCCTCCATGGGTCCGAAAGCGGCGGTGTTGAGAGAAGCGGCACTCGTCGCCTGACGGATGCAGTCGATCATCGGCAGACCATCGATAAGTCCGCAGAGGAAAGCGGCGTCGAAGGAGTCGCCCGCGCCGGTCGCGTCAACGGGAGTGATCGGGTAGATACCGAAGTCGATAGAGCCGTCGCGTGTGTAGACGGTGCAGCCGTGACTTCCGCGCTTGAGAGCGATTATCTCGAGAACGGGATTCTCGAAGCACTTAGCAACGGAGTCCTCGACCGTGTCACAGCCGGCCATCATCTTGAGCTCGGCAACGCCCGGCATAAATACGCTCGACATGGCGAGGATTCTCTGCGGTGCGTCCGTGCCGCCCATGAGCTCGGGACGGATGTTGGGGTCAAAGGAGATCTTCGCACCTGCTGCGCGGAACTTTTCGGCGGTCTTTACGATCTCGTCGCCGAAGGTCGCGTCTGCCATGAGCGAGCAGCCCATGACGTGGAAGAAATCGGAGGCGGGAACGCTCTCGGGAGCCTTCGCGCGTGCGGCGGGGGTGTTTCCGATGTGGAAGATGAACTTGCGGTCGCCGTTCGAGTAGTACATTACGAACGCGCAGCCCGTCGAGCAGGTCTCGTCGCGGAGGACGAGGGAAGTGTCGACGCCGTCGTGCTCGAGACGCTCGAGCAGGCAACGACCGAAGTCGTCACAGCCGACGCCGCTGATGATTCCGGCCTTCTGGCCGAGTCTGGCTGCGGTGTCGATGAATATAGCGGGAGCTCCGCTGGGGTAAGGGCCGAGGAAAACTCCCGGCTCGTTCAGGGGTGTGTCAACTTTTTCGCGCATGATCTCGACGATCATTTCGCCCATTGTCCAAATC
>CAYWTG010000221.1:0-2614 GCA_964461155.1 uncultured Ruminococcus sp. | reverse complement strand
CGGCGGTATCGGTGCTCTCGGTGACATCGGATGCTACTCTCTTGACATGGTTCTCAACGCTATCGGCTATCCGAAGCCGCTTACGGTTTCCGGTTACACCTCCGCATTCTTCGGTCAGAACCCGAAGTACAACGGAGAGGACGCAGCGCGCTTCACGGTCGACGACTTCGGCGCAGCCTTCGTTCGTCTCGAGGGCGGCATCATCCTCGACTTCAGAATCGCATGGGCTATGCACGTTGACACCCCCGGTGACACCATCATCTTCGGTAAGGAAGGCGCACTCCGCATTCCCTCTACCGACTGCTGGAACGGTTCTGTCGGCGGCGAGATGACCCTCTACCACGACATCTGCGGCAAGCAGACCGAGACCAAGATCCCGCTCATCAAGGGTGGAGACAACCTCTTCGATCAGAAGATCCGCTCCTTCCTCGATGCAGCTATGAACGGCGGCACAGCTCCCGTTCCCACATCTCAGATCATCTACAACCAGGCTATCATCGACGGTATCAACCGTTCTTCCGAGCTTGGCCGCGAGGTCGAGATCGAGATCCCCGAGATCTAATGATCCTCGAGATCCAAGTTTTACTTTAAGACATCACAAAAGGACACTTCGGTTTTCCGAGGTGTCCTTTTCGCTGTGCCTGTCATACAAAAGAACGAGGCCTGACGATTTTGCGTCAGACCTCTTTTTAAACTTACCTATTATGCCAAAACGAAACTGCGAAGCAGGAAATATCCGATTACGATCACTCCGAGAGCTATTCTGTACCAGCCGAATACCTCAAAGCTGTGGCGGCGGACAAAGCCCATGAGGAACTTTATCGCAACGACCGACACCGCAAACGCCGTAACTATTCCGACAACGAGCGTTATCACCTCGGCCTGCGTGAACGACGCACCGACCTTGACTATGTATTTCAAAACTTTGAGTGCGGACGCGCCGAGCATCACGGGGATGGCGAGGAAGAACGAAAACTCCGACGCCGCCGTGCGCGAAACGCCGACGCACATCGAGCCGATGATCGTCGAGCCCGAGCGTGATGTTCCGGGGATGAGCGCGAGCACCTGCGCCGCGCCGATCTTGAGTGCGGTTGCATAGTCGATATCGTCGACCGTCTCTATCTTGAACACTGTGTTCTTTGCGGCGTGGCGTCTTTCGATGACGATGAACGCGATGCCGTAAACGATAAGCGTTATCGCGACAGTTACGTAATTGTAGAGGTATTTGTCGAGAAGATCGTCAAAGAGCAGGCCGATGACGGCGGCGGGGAGTACCGCGACGATGACCTTTGACCAGAGGATCCACGTTTCCTTTTTCTCCTCGCGTGACTTTGACGGCGCGAATGGATTCAGCTTCCCGAAGTAAAGCGTAAGAACGGCAAGTATCGAGCCGAGCTGTATTACGACGAGGAAAAGCTCCTTAAACTCCGCGCTCACGTTCATATGTATGAACTCATCAAAGAGGATCATATGTCCCGTGCTCGACACGGGAAGCCACTCCGTGATACCCTGCACGATACCGATAAAAAATGCTTTTATAATATCGATCATAGAAAATCTCCGTTTGCCTTGCGACGACTTTGCCACATGGCAGATTAAATTTTATTCGCCGCCGCGCAAAATGTCGCCGGCTTTCACCGCGAACGGGACTCTGAGTCTGAAATGCATTCCGGGGTGCGGTGCCGACTCGAGAGTCTCTCCGCTTTCCGAAGTGAGGCTGTTCGCTGTAAAGGCGCGTCCCGTCTTGCCGGGCGAGATCAGCTCAACGCGCTCTCCCGCGACAAGCTTATTTCTCTGAACGAACAGCGTGTCGTAAAGTCCGTCCTCCTCCGAGAAAACGGAATCTTCGAGAGCCGTTGCGAGATATGCCTTCTCGCGGATATATCCGTGACGCGTCACGGTATTTGCGTCCTCGTGGGGCGATTTGAAATAAAATCCCGTGCCGTATTCTCTGTGGCTGACGCTGTCAAGCTCGCGTATGAGTCGCTCATCCGTCGTATATCCGTCGGGATCGGCTCTGTATGAGTCGATGGCCATTCGATACGCATTCGTGACGACCGCAGTGTAATACGCGCTCTTTACTCTGCCCTCGATCTTATAGCTCGATATTCCCGAGTTTTCGAGCGTCGGGATATGCTCGAGCATGGACGTGTCGCGAGACGACATGAAGAAAGTGTCACCGCCGTCCTCGACGACGCTCACGGCGACGGGAATGTCGGGACGGTTAGCCTCGGAAAGGTCGAGCTCACGTGCGCCGTCTCCGACGGGGGAATACACCCATCTGCACGACTGCGCGCACGTGCCGTGATTTGCGTCGCGACCCGTGAAATAGTTTGAAAGAAGGCAACGTCCGCTGTAGGAGATGCACATCGCTCCGTGCACGAACGCCTCAAGCTCCAGCTCATCGGGGATATTTTCGCGTATATCGCGTATTTCGCGCATCGTAAGCTCACGTGCGAGAACGATTCTCTTTGCGCCGAGCTTGTGCCACGCGTTACACGATGCCGCCGACACGGCGGAGGCCTGAGTCGAGATATGTATATCGAGCTGCGGTGCACGCTCTCTTACGAGCATGAATACTCCGATATCTCCGACGATAACGGCGTCGACGCCG
>CAYWTG010000220.1:0-2615 GCA_964461155.1 uncultured Ruminococcus sp. | reverse complement strand
CCTCACGGACAGTCTCGTAAAGCGTCCATGCGTCGGAATATATTATTATGCTGTGCCCGAGCACGACCAAAAATATTGCAAGGACACGTGTGTTTGCGACATTTGATAATCTTCGAGTCTCAGCCATTTAACGTAAATCCTTTAATAAATAACTCTATGGATACGCGGCGCATATTTTAGCATTGCAAGTCTTATTTTCTGCTTTATTCCGACATCGGAGAGCTTTAAGTGTCCGTATGCGTCGCGATACTGCCTCCTCATCAGGCATATCTTATCGGCGTTTTGCGAAGTTTTTTTGATATTCTTCTCCGCATTTGCCACTGCGGCATACATACTCAGTGCCGCTTGTCTTCCGTATGAATCAACTCCGTTTTCAAACAGAAACGTCATTCTCAGATAGACAGCATCGATCATATCAAAATATCTGTCGCTGTATCTCTCTCCGCCGAGGATGCTTCCACGACGCATTAGATAATAATAACCGTCGTGACCGTTCAAAACAAGCCGCTGCGCTCTGAAAACGAGCTCGTGATAAACATATGTGTCTTCGTAGTATTTTCCGACGGGAAAGCGCACCGTGTCAAAAAGGTTCGCGCGGAAAAGCTTATTGCAAACAGACGGTTGAAGCAGCGTATCAAAGCGACGCTCGCCCGAAAGCACTTCACAGTCTGTAACCGGTCTGTAGAAGGGCTCTGTTCCTCCGTCGTCGAACACACGTATAATATTGCATACGGAAATATCGCAGTGGTTTTCTTCGGCAGCGGCAAGAAGTTTTTCAGCCATATCACAGGCGATACTGTCATCGCCGTCCACGAACATGATCCACTTACCGTGCGCCACGTCAAGTCCGGCGTTTCGCGCCGCCGACAAGCCTCCGTTTTTTTTGTGTATCACGCGAACGCGGCAGTCATCTCGCGCCCATTTGTCGCAAATATCACAGGAAACATCGGTTGAACCGTCATCTATTAAGATAATATCAAGCTCTCCGTGCGTCTGAGCGCAAATGCTTTCGACGCACCTGTCGAGATACCGCTCGACATTGTATACCGGAACTATAACCGTAATAGTATCTTTCATCTTGTCAAAGTCCAATCTTCAGCGCATTCCGAAGCTTACAGGTCAAACGCAAATTTATTTTCGCTAAAGTCAGCCATAACATCTGCTTCGGGCCATTTCCGATAATTTTGCACGGAAAAGTGCGCATTACCTTTTTTATGTACGAGATAATCTCGTCTACCTTGTCCGTATCAAGGTTTCGCAGTGCGAGCTGTCCCTGATAAATACAGGTAAAATAAAGGTCGATCGTACCGAGTGCGACGAGACTCGGAAAATGCTCTTTTAGGTACTCAAGCCGTTCACTTTTTGCCGCGACTGCTTGAACACGTTTTTCGATCGGCATGGAGTGCATAACAGAGTCGGGCTGTTGCCGGTAAGCGTAACACACCTTATCCGACGAGGTGAGCTTTTCTGCCTCGCCGAGCACACGATAAGTGAAAAACTCGTCGTCGATCATCATCCCGACGGGAAATCTTATTTTTCCGACAGTTTCGCGCCGATACAGCTTATTGTAAATCACTTGGCAAAAGCGCGTATTGTTAATATGCTCTCTCATTGCCTCTTCGGTGAAAAACATTGAAGTACCGCGGCCATCGGCAAAAGCGGCGTTATCGTTGTCACATTCAACTTTCACATACGCGCATTCTGCAATGTCAGCGTCTCCTATTATTTCAAGCAAGTGCTCGTACATATCATGCGAGATATAGTCATCACTGTCGACAAATGCGATATAGTCCCCCCGCGTAGCATCGAGTCCTGCATTACGGGCCGCGCCCGCGCCGCTGTTTTTTTGATGTACCACGCAAATGCGCGAATCGTACATCGCCCACTTGTCGCATATTTCTCCCGATGAATCGCTCGAGCCGTCATCAATGAGAATTATCTCGAGATTTTTATAGCTCTGTGACACGACAGATGAAATACACCTGTCAAGATAGCTGTCCACGTTGTATACCGGAACTATCACGCTTATCAGTGGAAGCTCTTTCATATTATCTCCTCAGACATACGGATTTTTTTGAAAAAAGCGACAGTACACGCGGTACAGCGCGATGTAAAGATGCGGAAGTGCAAGCGAAAAGCGAGCGGCGAATGCGCGTTTTTTTCCGAGAAGCGTGAAATCGTCTTTCTCTTCACGCAAAAGCCGACGAACTTTTTTCCTGTCGGAAGAATACTCCCTCGGAGCGGCCGCGAGTGAATTGTAAACCGAAAGGCAGGTACTTATATACGCGCCCTGAGCGGCGATTCTTAACTCTCCGTCGGCATCGCTTCTTATGATATCTTTTACCCTTATCGGATCGTAAATTTTATTTTCATTTATCCCCGCACGCGAAGCCGAAGATTGCCGAACGATATAGTGATACGGGCACACATCTTCAAACACGCTCAGCTTTGAGGCCGAAAACAGGCGATAATTCATGAGTAAGTCTTCGTTTATGCGAATGTCTCGCGGTATGTCATTTTGAAGGAGACTTGGCAAAAGGCTTTTACAAAACAGCTTGTTACAAAGTCCGGGTTCAATTTTCGCCCCCGACAAAAGTTCTTTCACTGCGGTCACG
>CAYWTG010000219.1:0-2653 GCA_964461155.1 uncultured Ruminococcus sp. | reverse complement strand
ATACTGAACAGCTCCCGAGAAGAACAGCCAAATGCACGAAAACGGCAAGACGGAAATTAAGGCGAGCACGGAAAGTATCATCGCCGAGCGTCTTTTATATATGCGGCTTTTTATCACGGCGGCGACAAACGCAAAAGCGAACGCCGCAAAGAAGAAGAGACTCAGCACGCTGTAGAGAGAAAAGCCGTGCTCGAGCACGTTCCACTGCAAAAAGTAGATCAAAACCGTGCTCAAAGTGCCAACGGCAGCCGAAACGATACGCGACGCGGAAAACGTGCCGACCTCGGAAATTCCCTGATAACTCGTCGGCGTCCTCGAAAAAATCGCGAGGCTCAATTTCCATATAATAATGTAGCAAAGCATCGCAAAAGCGACGGTTACCGCTGTCTTGAGAATATGCCACACGGCGCATTTAGTGCTCACATTTCCGCGAAGCAGCTCGAGAACGAAAGAAAGTGCGATAAGCACAAGCGCGAACGACACGTAAGCCTGGTAAATTCCGCACGCCACGCAGATGCACGCGCCGCCGAGAATATATCGAGAGATGCGATGCTCGTCAAGACGCAAAAAATACGCGCCGAGAGCGGAAAGAAACATCGCGATCATGTACGCGTCGGCGGTGTAAAGGAAGAAAAAAGTCTCCGTAGTACCGGGAGCTGCGGCAAGAAGCGACGCCGCAAGCACGATAAGCACGGGATTTTTGATTTTGAATATCTTCTACGACAGCGGCACTGAGGCCGATAAAGACGGCGGAAATAATACCAATCACCCACGGCAAATCGAAGAACGAGCTGAAAGCGGAAGCCGCTGACAGAGCCCAGCGACCCGAGCCGATCACGTTTTGATCCGCATAATAATTGTAAACCGAGTCGTGATTCGGCAGATAGTTTGCAAATTTGAAAAAGTGGAAAAGGAGCGTGGCGAAAAATCCGCCCAAAAAGGCGATTTTCGACTCTCTGTTCACTCGAGAACGATAAAGCTTTAATAATCCCTCACCCATTTTTGAAAGACCTCCGTATGCAAGAATGTGTACTTTTTTGTATACGGAAAAGAAGCGAGAAAAAGCGCGAATTTTCGGGAAAACATGGTATTTTAGCGCAGGAGTATTGAAAAAGACGGCAGTAAATGGTATAATATAGGTGTGAAATCAGTGAAACCCAAGCTTACAAAAAAGTACACATTCTTGTAAGAGATCAAACAGAGTCGCGGTATGGGCGGGCGCGGTAGATGAAAGTCGACAGCGGCATCGAGCATTCCCTCGCGGCCTGACGACGGCGAATCGTCCTGCGCTCGTTCTCCGCAACAAACGAAAGGAGCTGCAGAACAACGTCACTCAAAAAACTCCCCATAAGGTCACGCCCGCGACGCGTATCAAGCAGTGGCATATCAATAACGGCAATATCGACCGACATCACGCGGACGAGAAGATGCCACTGCTCGAGAATTTGATCGTAATTTCGCCCGAGGCGGTCTATGCTCTGAATGTACAAAAGATCACCCGCTTCGAGGACTTCTAAAAGCCGTCGGTACTCGGGACGCTCAAAATCCTTTCCCGACTGCTTATCGATAAACATGAACTCTGGCGGCACTCCGAGTGAACGCATCGCGTCGATCTGGCGACGCTCGTTTTGATCTCGCGTACTGACGCGAACGTAGGCATAAATACTCATACTACCTCCTAAAATAAAAAGGCTCCCGCTCCGAAGCACAGGTCGCCAAAACGACTTATGCCGCGTTGCGGGAGTTATTAATTTACGGTCAGTCTAAGCGGCGGGCGCATTCGAGAGCGAGAGTAATCATGTCGGTGAACGTGTTCTGACGCTCCTCGGCAGTCGTTGCCTCACCCGTCACGAGATGATCGGATACGGTGCACACAGCAAGGGCGCGTTTACCTGCGCGAGCAGCATTAACATACAGCCCGGCGGATTCCATCTCAACTGCGAGCACGCCCATCGAAGCCCACGATGCGGAAGCACTTTCAACGGGATTGTAAAATGAGTCGGACGTAAGAAGATTACCTACGTGATAAGGAATATTCATCTCGTCGGCTACGTCGCACGCTACGCGGAGGAGATCAAAACTGCAAAGCGGCGCAAAGCTACCGTTAAGTCCGAAAGACGAAGGATAAGCGGAATCGGTGGAACTGCCCATACCGATGACGATATCGCGAACATGGATATTCGTCTGCAAAGCACCTGCGGAACCAATGCGGATGATATTTTCAACACCGTAGAAATTGAAGAGTTCATGAGAATAGATGGAGATCGAGGGTATTCCCATACCGCTCGCCATGACGGAAACGGGAACGCCGCGATAGGATCCGGTATAGCCGAGCATCCCGCGCACTTCGTTCACAAGGCGCGCGTCATCGAGAAAATTCTCGGCGATAAACTCAGCACGGCGCGGGTCGCCGGGCATAAGAACGGTTTTGGCAAAATCTCCGGGCAAGGCACTGATGTGGGGAGTTGGACAATGAGACATAACGACCTCCGAGATGACAAAGTTTTTGATTTCGTAAATATTATATCAGGAGCGACGCGGTAAATCAAGAGTGATGAGAAAAAAAGAAAACCTATCTGAAATTAATCAGATAGGTTTCTGATGCACATTAAAAACCGAATAAGAAGAAGACACAACAACAATTGAGAACTAA
>CAYWTG010000218.1:0-2681 GCA_964461155.1 uncultured Ruminococcus sp. | reverse complement strand
GCTTTTAGACCCTATAGAAGATGTGGCATTTTACTATTAAAGAGCTTGAATTTGTTTAATTATGTAAAAAAAGAAAAATGAAATTTCTTTTGCCGCCTTTCTCTCTTTCCCCTGCAATATTTGTTGGTTACTATTGTAAAATGTCGACACTTGTGTTATAATAATTTGTAAGCGGCTGCGGGAGTGTTTGTTTAATTGCGGCTTTGCTTTTTTGAAGTATAACGTAAACTATAGGACAGTGAAATGAAGAACGAGAGTCAAGTCAATTATTCCGAAAAAGGATCAACAAAAAAGAATACGTTTTTCTCATTTGATCGGCTTCGCGGCGGGACCTTCTGTTTTGTTCTCTATGACGTGGCGGCGGTCACTGTGGCTTTCTTTTTGGCGTTGTGGTTCAGGTTTGACTGCCGATATTCGGAGATCCCGGGCGAATATCTGGCGGCGTGGATGAAATTTGCGCCGATCTACGCGATCTTGAGCGTTGCGGTTTTTCACGTTTTCCGCTTATATCGGAGTATCTGGGAATACGCGAGCCTTGCGGAGCTGAAACGCATCGCTTGCGCCTCAGGCGTGCTTGCGGCAGTTCACACGGTGCTCATCACCGTCCTGTTTGCGCGTATGCCGATTTCGTATTACATCATCGGTATCGCGATACAGTTCATGCTTATCGTCTTTGACCGTTTTGCTTATCGATTCGTGTCGCTTGAGCGAAACAAGAACATAAAGCTCTCGCAGGCGGGGCGCGCCGCGAAGGTCATGCTTATCGGCGCGGGCGAGGCGGGTCAGATGATCCTCCGCGACTTGCAGAGCTCGAAAAACGTAAACGAGTATGTGTGCTGCATCATCGACGACGACAAGAAGAAGCAGGGAAGATATCTCTACGGCGTGCCGATCGTCGGCGGTAGGGAGGACATCCTCCTAAACGTGGAGAAATACGGCATCGAGAAGATCTATCTCACAATGCCCGGCGCGAGAGCCGATGACAGGCGTGACATCCTCGACATCTGCAAGGAGACTCCGTGCAAGCTGAAAAGCCTGCCGGGAATCGCCGAGATCGTCGCGGGCACGGTTTACGCAAACTCAATGCGCGACGTATCGGTCGAGGATCTGCTCGGCCGCGAGCCCGTTCGCGTTAACATGGACGAGATCTACAGCTTTATTACCGACAAGGTCGTTCTCGTGACGGGTGGCGGCGGCTCGATCGGAAGCGAGCTTTGCCGTCAGATCGCAAAGTGCAAGCCGAGACAGCTCATCGTCTTCGACATTTACGAAAACAACGCTCACGCGATCGGTCTCGAGCTCCGCGACAAGTACCCAGAGCTCAATCTCACGCTACTCATCGGCTCGGTTCGCGACAGCAGACGCATAAATCAGGTCTTTGAAAAGTACAAGCCCGACATGGTCTACCACGCCGCGGCTCACAAGCACGTTCCGCTCATGGAGGACAACCCCTGCGAATCCATAAAGAACAATGCCGTCGGCACATACAAGACTGCGTATGCGGCGATGATGAACGGCTGCCGCCGATTTGTGCTGATCTCGACGGACAAGGCCGTAAATCCCACGAACATAATGGGCGCGTCGAAGCGTCTTTGCGAGATGATCATCCAGTCGTTCGACAGGAAGATCAGAGAGGGCAGGGCGCATGAGATCTCTCCGCTTTGCTTCCATTCCGATAACGACCCGATCCCCGTCGCCGCTCGCGCACGTGATTTCGCGCCGAAGACGGAGTTTGTCGCGGTTCGCTTCGGAAACGTGCTCGGAAGCAACGGCTCGGTCGTGCCGCGATTTAAAGAGCAGATAGCGCACGGCGGCCCCGTGACCGTCACACATCCCGACATCATCCGCTACTTTATGACGATCCCGGAGGCGACGTCTCTCGTGCTTCAAGCGGGAACTTACGCTCGCGGAGGTGAGATATTCGTGCTCGACATGGGTGCTCCGGTGAAGATCGACACGCTCGCGCGAAATCTCATCCGCCTCTCTGGACTGACTCCCGATGTTGATATAAAGATCGAGTACACCGGTCTTCGCGCGGGAGAGAAGCTGTATGAAGAAAAGCTTATGTCCGAGGAGGGGCTCAGAAGAACACCTAATCATCTGATACATATAGCCTCCCCGATCTCGTTCGAGACGGACGAATTCTTACGCAGATTAAAACGCCTGATGGAAATGGCGTACGACGGCGAGGACGCAAAGATCCGCGACAGCGTCGCCGAGACGGTCGGAACATATCATCCTGCGGGCGAGCACGGCTCCGAGTACAAGGGAGCGGCATACGCCGAGCAGAGAAAGATCATGGCGAAAAAAGAATCGGACGCGCTCGCCGTTCACTGAGCGTGGCCGAATAAAAAAGGAAGAAGCGATCCCGAGCGTGGGAAAGCTTCTTCTTTTTTTGTTATTTAAAGCAGGCAACTTTTTGCTATATGAAACAGACAGCTTTTAATATGTGAAACAGGCCACTTTCGGCCGCATGAAACGGGCAACTTCTGCTATATGAAGCAGGCGGCCGGCCGACGTGTGCGGCTGTGATATGACTCAGACGAGTCCCATAAAGTACTCGACCATTATCGCGACGACAACGACGAGCGCGGAAATTATAAATCCGTGGAGCATCGGTGCCGCTCCCGATTTTTTTACGTCCTTGAAGCTTGTGTTGAGTCCTATCGCTGCGAGAGCCG
>CAYWTG010000217.1:0-2700 GCA_964461155.1 uncultured Ruminococcus sp. | reverse complement strand
ATATGCAGCAAGCTGTCCGTATCTCGGACATGACCGCATTTTTCCTGCTCGGAGAGCTCGTGGAATACGGTGACACCGAAAGTATATTCTCAACCCCGCGCGACCGCCGCACGGAGGATTATATCACAGGAAGGTTCGGTTGATATGAGAAGTCGATTTGATGAACAGCTCAGCTTGTTAAACAAAAAAATGACGGAAATGGGCGCACAGTGCGAGAGCATAATCGCCATGGCCACCCGCGCTCTGCTCGAGGGCGACACGAAAGTCGCCGAGGCGGCTCGCGAGTCGGGACACGTGATCGACCAAATGGAGCGCGAGATCGAGGGCATATGCTTAAAGCTGCTCTTACAGCAACAGCCCGTGGCGCGTGATCTGCGCACGATATCCGCCGCTTTGAAGATGATAACCGACATGGAGCGCATCGGAGATCAGGCGGAAGACATCGCGGAGATCATCGTTTTTCTCGGCGGCAGGACAGGCTCCGAGTGTCACGGCATACGCAAGATGGCACAGGCGACGATGAAAATGGTGACGGACAGCATCGACGCTTACGTGCGGCGCGACATCTCTCTGTCGCACGCGGTCTGCGCCGCCGATGACACGGTGGATGCCGATTTTCGTGAGATAAAGAGCACTCTCATCAAAATGATCGCGGAGAACACCGCAGACGGAGAGTACGCGCTTGATCTGCTTATGATCGCAAAATATTTTGAACGCATCGGCGACCACGCCGTTAACATCGCGGAGTGGGTGGAGTTTTCCGTGACGGGCGTTCACAAGGGAGATGAATAAACATTGATCTGGTGTGTTGACGACGACAGTACAATAAGAGAAATCGAACTTTACGCCTTGACTCAGACCGGCTTTGAAGCACGCGGCTTCGAGGACGGCATCGAAATGCTCGAGGCACTGAAAAAGGAAAAGCCGAGCCTTATCATCCTTGATATCATGCTTCCCGGCAAAGACGGCGTCGAAGTGCTCCGAGAAATCCGCCGTGATCCGAAAAACGCCGATATCCCGATAATCATGGCAAGCGCAAAGGGCACCGAGCCCGACAAAATACATACGCTCGACACGGGGGCCGACGACTATCTCGTAAAGCCGTTCGGAGTTATGGAAATGGTCTCGCGCGTCAAAGCCGTCCTGCGCCGATGCAAAAGCGCGGAGCCTTCCGTACTCAAGATAGGCTCACTCACTCTTGACGATAAAGCGCACATCGTCTCGGTCGACGGAAATGAAGTCAAGCTGACATTTAAAGAATACGCCATGCTGAAGCTGTTCATGAGCTCGCCGGGCACGGTATTCACGAGAGACGAGCTTCTTTCAAACGTCTGGGGAGTCGACTATTTCGGCGAGACGCGGACGGTGGATATGCACATCAAAACGCTCCGTCAAAAGCTCGGCGTCGCCTCCTCGCTCATAAAGACGGTCATCGGCGTCGGCTATAAATTGGAGGCTTAAAATTAGCAAACGAATTTTCCGCGCGATAATGATAACGGTGGGGATCGTCTTGCTCGCCACACTCCTTATCACAAACGGCTATATTTACGACTTCTACTCGAAAACTCAAATTTCGCGTCTGAAAGAGGAGCTCGCTCTCGCGGGCACGGGCGTCGAAAATATGGGAACGGACTATTTCGAGAACTTCAAATCGTCCGTTTTCCGTTTCACATTCATCTCACCCGACGGCAAGGTGCTCTACGACTCCGAAGTTAACGCGGACTCGATGGACAATCACATTGACCGTGAGGAAATAAAGGAAGCCCTCGAAAACGGCTCCGGAAGCAGTGCGCGTTATTCCGCGACGCTCACCGAGCGGACATATTACGAAGCCGAACGCCTCGCGGACGGCAGCGTGCTCCGCATTTCAACGACGCAAGTCACTTTCGCCACGCTCCTTCTCGGAATGTCCCCCGCGATCGCGGCGATAATATTACTTTCCGTTATCATCTCGACCGTGCTTTCGGGAAAGATGGCAAAGAGCATCGTAAAGCCGCTTGAGGAGTTAAATCTCGACGCTCCCGCCGAAAACGAAACTTACGAAGAGCTCACACCGGTTCTGACAAAGCTCAATCGCCAGCACAAGAAGATAATCGAGCAGATGCACGAGCTTGAGATGCGCAGCGACGAGCTTCGCCGCATAAGCGCGTCGATGAACGAGGGGCTTGTGATGCTCGACAAGCACGGCAAAATACTCTCGATAAACTCCGCCGCCGAAAAGCTGTTCGGTGCCGGAGATGACGTTATCGGACGAGATTTTTACGTGCTCGACCGAAGTCGTGCGATGAGCCACGCGACAGAGCTTGCGCTCGGCGGCACGCACAGTGAATTTCGCGAAAGTCGCGGCGAGCGCGAGTATCAGTTTATGATAACGCCAACCGTTTGCGAAGACTGCGTTACAGGGCTCGTCATGCTGTGCATCGACGTGACCGAAAGCGCGAGTGCCGAGCGGATCCGCCGCGAATTTACCGCGAATGTTTCGCACGAGCTGAAAACGCCTCTCCAGTCGATCGTCGGTTGCGCGGAGCTTCTCGAAAACGGACTCGTCAAGGCCGAGGACACCGACAGATTCATCGGAAACATCAAAAAAGAAGCCGAGCGTCTCGTCGCGCTCATAAACGACATAATTCGCCTGTCGCGCCTTGACGAGGCGGGAGAGCTTCCGACTGAGGAGGTCGACCTTTGCGCGCTCTCCAAGGA